>WFSC01000381.1 GCA_015486185.1 Bacteroidales bacterium
CCTTGTTTTATGGTATTTTGACACGGTTGAGCATTCGTAAACAAACTTATATGAACGCTAATTGAACCTTTTTTTCATTTCTCCATGGTATATTTGACATGGATTTACCACTTATTTTCTACAATTATTGTTTTATGAAAAGATCATTATCATTCCTTTTAATTTTTTGGGCATTCCTATCGACCGGTTCTTTATTTTCCCAGCAACGCAACGTCCTTTTTATAGCCATTGATGATATCAAACCGTTACTGGGTTGTTATGGTAATACCACTGTTGTTTCCCCTAATATTGATAAACTGGCAAAGGAAGGGATATTATTCCGGAAAGCTTACTGCCAGTGGCCGGTATGTGGTCCTACGAGGGCCAGTCTGCTGACCGGCCAGACACCTGACGGCAGCGGTATCAGAAATCTTTCCTCCCAGCTCAGGGAAGTGAATCCGGATGTTATCACCCTGCCGCAATATTTCAGACAACACGGATACATTACGGCAGCCATCGGTAAGGTGTTTGACCCCAGGAACGTGGATAGCGGACATGATACACCTTCCTGGTCACAAACCTACACCCCGTGGGGCAGCTATACTTATCCGCCGGAGTATGGTGATTTCGTCAAAAGACAATGGCGGGTAAAAGCCAATACGGCCACGGAATGTGGACCGGAAGGGGTAGGGGATGACGGTTACCTCGACGGACAATTCTGTAATGAGGCCCTTTCCAAACTGGATGACTTTGCTGCCTCAGGCCAGCCCTTTTTCCTTGCTGTGGGATTTAAAAAACCACATATCCCTTTTATTGCACCTAAAAAATACTGGGATCTGTATGACCGGGATTCATTTGACCTGGCCCTGTTTCAACGGGCGGCTGCAGGCAGCCCGGATTATGCTTACTTCAAGCCTGAGCCGAAGAAGTATGTGGACATCCCGGACGAATGGACCTATAACGATTCCCTTTTGGGTGATAATATCCTGGATCCACCACTGCAACGTAAGTTGCTGCACGGTTACTATGCATGCGTTTCCTATATTGATGCCCAGGTGGGCAAGCTTGTGGAAAAACTGAAGGAAAAGGACCTGGATAAAAATACTATAATAGTTGTTTTCGGAGATCATGGTTATCATCTGGGAGACCATAACCAATGGGGCAAACATACGGTTTTTGAACAGGCGGCCCGCGTTCCGTTCATTTTCTATGTTTCGGGAGACCAACCTTCCGTTTACGATCATCCCGTGGAATTTCTGGATATATTCCCTACATTGTGTGATTTGACAGGACTGGATATCCCTGATTTTGTCCAGGGGAAAAGCCTCGCAGGCATAATTGCCGGCAGCCAGGAACCGGTTAAAAAGGTGGCGGTTACCGAATACCGGGCAGGCGGTCATGCTACCTATTCTTTCAGAAACGAACGATACCGCTATACCCTGCGATTTAATGATTCCGGTATGAGGCCGGATGTGGAAGCATGGGATCCATCCCGCATTGTTTTTGAAGAATTGTACGATTATGAAACGGACTCACTCGAAACAAGGAACTTTGCCTATGATACTACATACCGCACCGTGCGGGATTCGATGTTTTCCGTTGCTCATCAGTGGTGGGATGAGCAACATGCTTTTTTTAACCCCTCCAAAGCCTCTTTGATGCCCGAAGAGAAAGGTTCCATGATACTTTATCCCAATCCTGCCGACCAATTTCTTTATACTGACTGCAAGGTGCCGGTGGATATTGCCGTGTTCAATGTTTCTGGACGGATGCTTCTCAGTAAAAAAAAATGTCTGTTCCCCTTGAAAATATCATCACTGAAAAACGGATTGTATTTTTTGCATACCCTATCCTCTAACACGGATCAGGTGAAGAAATTTGTAGTATCGCATTAATGGATCAAAACCGGTTAAAAAGAAAAGCAAAAGGGTGGGTGTTGGCAGGTCTGCTTCTGTGGATGCCCGCCGGTCTGATGGCACAAATGCCTGTTAACTACGGAAACCGGACTTTTGCGTACCGGTTTCTGCATAAAATGTGGCGCGGCGCCAATTTTATGGCCTCAAAGATCGAAGGAGGGTATTATTCCAATTGGGATTTCAGGCTGTTGGCAAAGAATCATTTTACACACTGCCGCATAGGAGGCAAACTGTACCTGCATACCGGTGATGCTCCTGATTATACGATTGATCCCGGTAGGCTGGAGAATATAGGTCATGCAGTGGATTCGTGCCTGCATAACGGTCTGGTGGCCATAGTGGACCCGCTCCATACTTTCAACCAGGAATATACGGATGCCGACCTGCCCGAGCTGAAAAAAATATGGGAACAGGTAGCAACATACTTTGCGGATTACTCTATCGACAGTGTGGCTTTTGAGATCATGAATGAGCCTCATAATGGAGTGAGTCTGTATGATATCATTCACGAGAGCATTAATAGCATACGGAGCGTGCCAGGCAATGAGCAACGGATAATCATCGTATCGGGACAGGGTTTCTCTACCCGGCAGGCATTGATAAATGCATTGGATGACGATATTTTTCCTGCCGGTGATACCTGCCTCATAGGTACCTTTCATTATTACGATCCGAGGAACTTTACCAAACAGGGTTCTTCCGGTGAGACCATCTGGTGGGGGGAAGGCGGAGACAGCGATCCTGACTGGCAGGAGACGGTAAATAAATTCGACGAGGTGCAAGCTGCTAATGAGGCGTGGGCACAACGGCACAATACGGTCCCTTTGCCGCTGTACCTTGGAGAGTTCGGTGTGGATAATGTCTCTCCTCCGGCCGATCTGAAACGGTGGCTTTTCTGGGTGAGGGTGCAGGCTGAAAAACGAGGATATGCCACGGCGGTCTGGAACATGTACAGCTCCGACGGTTCCGGTAAAGGCATAGGACCATGGGATGCAATACAAAAGGAAGATCCCACTACCCGGTACTTTCGAAGAGATCCGGTCGAGGCACTGATGACACTTTATGAATATGAAAACGGGATTTTATCGGAAGGAACTTTAATTGACAGTGCAACCAAGGGATTCTCGGGCACGGGATATATACATTTTGACGGATATGATGATTCCGTTTTAACAAACAGTGTGTATGTTCCGAAAAGTGGTCAGTATAATCTGTATGTACGTTATCAGAACATGTTCATGGAAAAGAGGTCGCTTTGCCTGAAAGTACTCAACCATGAACGGCAGCCAGTTCTGGAAGACACCCTGAAAGGGTTTGTTGCCACAGGTCCGGATGAATGGAATATGATACGTTTTACCGTATCCCTGCCGGCAGATACCGCGCTGGCGTTTGTTTGGAGTGTAGGAGACCCTGCTTCCGGCCTCCTCGTGGATTATTTTACCCTGACAAAGGGAGAATACTATGACAACTTGTTCCCGTCTGCGGAGATCATTACCCCTGTCAGAACCCTCGCAGACCCTCATCAAAGTACAGACCTCGTGAAAGTTTATCCTACAGTATTCAGGGATGAAATCACGGTTGAAAAACCTGGTGCCGATGATGTGTTCTATTACATGACAGACATGTCCGGAAAAATCTGGTTTCAGGGTATGATCAGGGAGGAGCGGAAGCATATCATATGTAGTGTCGCTCCTGTGGGTATCTATTTGTTATTGTTTGGTTCGGGTAACCGGTATCAGTCCGTCCGTGTGATCAAATTATGGAATGAAAGAGAGATTGAACGCTAAACGAACCTATTGGAACTGTAAATCTACCTGTTGAATATTATTATTTATTTAATTTAAATTTTAATTTTAATATGAACGAAATGTTTAACCAAAACCTGCCAACTATGAAAAAAAATCTACTCTTTAAAAAATTGAATGGTAAGAAAGCAAAGGCCTTAATGGTTTTTATCTTCGCTGTTTTCGTTGCTCCTGTGGCATTTTCCCAATACGGTGATAATATCATCCCTAACGGGACCTTTGATAACGGGGTAAGCGGCTGGTCGTTGAAGCTGTTAAAAAAGAGCAAAGCAACCTTGTCGGGGACAGCTGATGCACACAGTGGCGATTCTGCTGCATTGTTTGATGTAACCGTATTGCCTGAGTCCGGTGGAATCTCCAAGACCATGATGTATGTGGACCCGCCGGTTCTCTCATCTGATACCAATGCTTACAAGATCACGTTCTGGGCTAAAAGCAGCCTGGACGGAAGTGAAGTGAATGTTCAGGTACAAGCAAAAGATGCAAATGGAAATTCAAAATATAATGCTACCACCTTTACATTGACCACTGATTATCAGAAATATGTATGGATTTACAATCCTCACAGGGGATTTAACAATTTTATCCTGAAATTTCGTTGCGGCGGCGCCATCGCCCAGTATTATTTTGATGATGTAACCATGCAGCCCATTTCCGGCTTACCCAATCTCGACTTTGAAGAAGGGCTCAACGTAGCCTGGCAACTGGATACCATTACAGCATATGGTGCGGCTGCGGTCCTGTCGGAAGAAACGACCAGCCCGCATGGTGGTACGATTGCTGCCAAAGTGGAAGTTACGGCTACTGACGATACATTGTCCCACATAGTGCTTAAAAACAATGCAAAGTATTTCGGTTCTGCCGGTAATGCCTTTAAAACCAGTTTTTTTGCCAAAGGAACAGATGGGGCAGACTCGATTTATATTGCCTGGAACTGCTTTGCAGGTGGGACTTATGTCTATACTGTATTGGACAGTTTTGCTTTGACACAGGAATGGGCACAATACACTACCTTTTCGCAGTTTGCCGATAGTATCACGGCCATAAGCCTCAGGTTCCAGATGGGTAGAAAAACCGGGGTTTATTATGTTGACGATATTGAATTTAGAGAGTCACCTACTGGTATCAGTGAGATTATGGTAGGTGAAAAACCACTGTTCTATCCGAATCCAGCCAGAGATATCATCTACCTGAAGACAGAACCTGGTGCATTGGTCAGGATTCTGGATGTCACAGGTAAAGTATTGATCCAGGAGAAAGTGATTCGGAACAATCAGTCAATTAACATCAACCACCTTACAAAAGGATTGTATTTAATTCAGTTTAAACAAGAAGAAAAGACGGTCGTGCAAAAAATGGTTGTCAGATAATTATTGAACAAAGCAATAGTGCCTCTCACGGCACTATTGCATTTTTTAAATGTTTTTTTCTGATCAGAACGATTTACAAACCTTTTTGAACCCTTTTATAACCTGTATGCCCTAAAGAGTTTTTTTCTTTGTATGCGTTAACTGCGTCCCAAGTAAAGAAAATATAAAACCTGAACCGGAAACCAAAAATCATATACCATGTTTAATAAGAGAGCAGGCTTTTTAATGCTGTTATTTTCCTTTGTTCTTTTACATGCTGTTTTTCCTCAGATAAGGACAATTACCGGAACCGTAAAAGACCAGCAGGGAGAACCATTGCCAGGCGTGAACGTAATCATTATCGGTACGCAGCGAGGGACACAAACGGATAGGAACGGAAAATTCTCCATTCAGGCAGCACCATCCGACTCCCTGAGATTTTCCTTTGTGGGGATGGAAGATCAGGTGGTGCTGGTGGGTAACCAGAGTGTTATCAATATTATACTCAGAGAAAAGACAGAAAAATTACAACAGGTGGTTGTTGTAGGATATGGTGTGCAAAAGAAAGAAAGTGTGGTAGGAGCTATCGGACGTACCGAAGGTTCTGAGATCGTCCGGAACACAGGCAGCTCCTCTAATCTGGCAGATGCACTGACAGGGCTCGTACCTGGTGTAATAACTGTTAAGACCTCTAGTTTACCAGGGGGATACGGTAGTGCCAATGCACCTACCGAAGTATATATCCGGGGTATTTCCACCTGGAACGGTGGCCAGCCCCTTATCCTCGTGGATGGGGTGGAAAGGCCCATGATGGATGTGGACCCCAATGAAATCACCAGTATCTCAGTACTTAAGGATGCTTCCGCCACTGCCGTGTTTGGGGTGAAAGGAGCCAACGGAGTGATTCTGATCACTACCAAACGGGGGAAGACAGGTAAACCAAAACTGTCCTTTGACGCTTCCTTGTCGCCTAGTACTTTTTCTAAAATGGCTCACATACTGGGTTCCTATGATGCCAACTACCTGAAAGATATTGCTATCGAGAACGGTGTACCTGCCGATGAAAATATCTGGGCTGACTATGTCCCGGAACAAGTGTTGGAGTATTATAAAACACATCGCTATCCTTATCTCTATCCTGACATAGACTGGATGGATGAAATGACGAAGAAGGCAGCCTGGTCACAACGATACAACCTTAATGCACGAGGCGGGACAGATTTTGTAAAATATTTCATCTCTCTGGGCTATCTCCATGAAGGGGATATACTGAAAACACGTAACTATGGCCAGGGATACGAACCCAATCTGGGTTATAAACGTTTCAATTTCAGAAGCAACCTGGATTTTAAACTTACCCAAAGTACCATTTTTACGGTTAACCTCGGAGGGTATTACGGGAAGCAGGAAAATATTCCAGGTTATAATATATTAAGAGGCATCTATTTACAACCACCCGATCTTTATCCCGTACGTTATGAAGATGGTGTATTTGCAGATTATGAAGGGTTCAACCCTTATATCAATCCTGTGGTGACCATTAACTACAGTGGTATTCAACACAATAACCGAAATGTGGTGAGCACTGATTTTATCCTGAAACAAAAACTGGATGCCCTGACCAAAGGACTTTCAATAACAGGTCGTGTATCCTATGACACCCGTAGTTACACCAGCGGCCCGGACATCAAGGATGCCGGGATCATGACCAAATATATCATGCCCGACATCTTATTCGCAGCACCGGAAAATACAGAAAAATATGTCATCTACAAATATCCCAAGGAATATACAAATGAAACCCACGGTTATAATTATGTTCATGAGCCGGTAACCCGCAGTGCCGAGAAGACCAAGACAAATGTTTATCGCGCACTCTATTATTCAGGGCAGTTGAATTATGCCCGTAACTTCGGAAAACATACCGTGACAGGATTGTTCCTTTTCAGTCGCCAGGAAAACACCTCTGGCTCGGAGTTTCCACATTACCGCGAAGACTGGGTCGGAAGGGCTACCTACAACTATGATGAAAAGTATTTCCTGGAGTTTAACGGGGCTTATAACGGATCGGAAAAATTCGACCGGAAATACCGTTTTGGATTCTTCCCTTCCCTGGCCGGTGGGTGGCTGGTCTCCAACGAGGGATTCTTTAAATCCGCCCTGCCGTTCGTCAATCATTTAAAATTACGTTATTCCTGGGGGAAGGTGGGTAATGATGAAGGCATTGCCCGCTGGCAGTATGTAGGCGGATGGGAACAGTCAGGACAAAGCTGGTTCTTCGGTTCACCCGTATTGGCGCCTTCTTATCCGATCTACATGGAAAGTGTAGTGCCTAACCCCAACATACACTGGGAAACGGCTGAAAAACAGAATTTCGGAGTGGAAGGAGGTATTTTTTCAAATCTTGTATCATTTTCTTTTGATTATTTCAAGGAGCACCGTTATGACATGTTCATACGGAAGGAAGACCGGTTGAGTAACGTGATTTTCGGAAAAGATCTGCCGGCTGCTAATATAGGCGAGCTGAAAGCCCGTGGATGGGAAGCTGTATTAAAATTTTCCAAATCTACTGCCAAACAAATGAATTTCAGGGTCACCCTCTCCCTTTCCCGTGCCGTCAACAAGATCCTTTACCGTGAAGATCCGGAGTTACGACCGGATTATCAGAAACAAGAGGGTTATCCTATCAACCAGGTACGTACCCAGATCAACCAGGGCATCATCCAGAGCTGGGATGAAATGTACACCGGTGTGATGGGGCTGGATAACACCAAACGATTGCCCGGCGACTTCCGGCAGATAGATTATAATGCCGATGGCATCGTGGACCAGGATGATGTAGTGCCCTATGGCTATACCAATATTCCCGAATACAACTATTCCGGGACGTTCAGTTATGCCTATAAAGGATTCGGGGTCGTAGCCCAGCTTTACGGGGTCTTCAATGTAACCAGTAATGCATCATACGGAGGAGTGGGTGATGCTTTTAATAAAAATTTCTCATTGGCAAGCAAAATCCATAAAAACGATTCATGGGCGCCTGAGCTGGGACGTACCACCACAGCTACCTATCCGGCTCTAAGGTATAATACCGGTTATGTGATGGGAAATTACTGGATGCAGGATTTCTCCTACCTGAAAATACAGAGCGCACAGATCTATTATATTTTTAAAGGTGCCGGACTGAAACGCGTAGGCATATCCAATTTCAAAATATATTTGAGTGGGAACAATCTCTATACCTGGTCAAAGATCCCATATGACTTTGACAGACGACCACCACTTACACAGTTCGCCTATGCTTTGTCTTACCCGCGTATGCGCAGTTTCATACTGGGTATAAATCTTGTATTCTAATGAATAAAATCGTTGTTGCCATGATAAGAAAGATCAATAGGAAGATATGGGTGCTAGCCTTGTTGTTTCCGGCTTCGCTGGTTTCCTGCGATAAGTACCTGGATAAAACGCCTGAGGCCGGTGTAACGGCAGAGGATATCTTTAGCACCTATACGTCTTTTCAGGGTTTCGAGGATCAGATGTACAGCTTCCTTCTCGAACCGAATGCAAGCAACAATTCTCAGGGGGCCGAGAACGGAGATCATACCATAGCATTTATGTCATGGTCTTCTGCAAACAAGTTCGCCCAGGGCTCCTATTGGAGCCTGTTTCCTGCAGGCAACTCAAATTACTGGAGTACAAAATCAAATTATAACAATTTCGGTGTAGCTCATGGTATCTGGCCCAGTGGGTGGGCAGGGATACGTGTGGCCAACATGGCTCTCGAGAAACTGCCCATGCTTGTGGATGCCACGGAAGAGGAGAGAAATCTGATCGAAGGACAGGCATATTTCTTCAGGGCCTATTTCCACTGGACCATCTGTGAGAGATGGGGCGGCATACCCTATGTCGATCATGTGTACCAACCTGATGAGGACATGCACATTCCAAGATTGACTTTTCAGGCTACAGTGGACCGTATTGCAGAAGATTTCGAAAAAGCAGCTTCTTTATTACCCGATGACTGGGATAATACAACGGTAGGAGGGCAGTTTAAGGGCTTTAATGCAGGACGTGCAACCAAAGGCGCTGCCCTGGCTTTCAAGGCGAAGGCCCTGATGTTCGCAGGTAGTCCACTTATGAACCATGAGACACAGGGATCTTACACCAATAACCAGCATTATATGGAAGAAGCAGCCAAAGCTGCCTGGGAGGTGATCAAATTAGCCGATAACGGCGTGTATGAACTTACACCTTTCCCCGAGATACAAAATAATTTTGCCCGTATCGACGGATTTATGCCGTGGACAAAGGAAACGATCTTCCAAAAGGTAAACACCTGGGTGGGAGCCGGTAAGTTCAGGAGCCACCACGGATGGCTCTATAACCCGGCGCGCTTCGGAGGAAACGCTACTTGCGAAACTCCGACACAGAACCTGGTTGACATGTTCGAAATGACTAACGGACTGCCCATTGAAGACCCTGCATCCGGATATGACCCCATGCATCCCTGGGATAATCGTGATCCACGCCTCCATGAATTTATCCTGACAGACCAGGAAAAAGCCGGTATAAGTAATAAAACGATATGCGAGTTTTATATCGGCGGTATCGACAAAAGCAATCCCCAGGTGTTGACATCTTACTTTGAAAGAAAATTCTGGCCCCGGGGTGCCAACAAATATGATAAAAAATGGGGTAAATACCGTTATGCCACACCGCTCATGCGTCTGGCAGAAGTGTATCTGATCTATGCCGAGGCAGCCAACGAAGCCTGGGGACCTTCGGGTACTGCCCCCGGAGCCTCGCTGACAGCTGTGGATGCCCTGAATATTGTACGCCATCGGGCCGGTATGCCCGATGTGGCCGCAAAGTTCACGGACAGCAAGGAAAATTTCCGGAAAAGAGTGTGGAACGAACGTTCCGTCGAACTATGTTTTGAAGGACAGAGATGGAATGATATAAGAAGATGGCATGTGGCTCATCTGCCTGAGTATAAAATACTGTATGATCTTGATTTTGATAAAGATCACACTTTCTTCAACCGGGTAGTTCGTTATACGAGAATTTTCGAAGAGAGGCACTACTGGTTTCCGTTCCCAAAGGAACAAACCCAAATCTATAAAGAATGGCCGCAAAATCCCGGATGGTAAACCATGGTTCAAAGAATGTTCATTATAATTAAAATATAGCATAATGAGACAACTGGTAAAAATATTTTCGATCACGATCTTTGCCATTTTTCTATCCTATGGCCTGCTTTACGGGCAAAAGAGAAAGAAGGCCACGATGACCTCCCGTATAGTGGATTTCCAGGGTAATCCTGTTTCCCATGCCAGGATATGGGTACAGGGAAAAATGGCCGTAACGGATGCCAACGGTGAATTTACCATAAGACTTACATCAGGTAAAGAGAAAATGATACGGGTGGAAGCAGAACATTTTGAGCCATTGACAGTAGATCTGGATACGGTTCCCCAGGGAAAAGCCCTTGTGTTACGGACTGCTCCTTTTCAACTGGGCAGCAGGGATCTGGTCAATATTCCTTTCGGAAAGGTAATGAAAAGGGATATCGCCAGTACGGTCACGGTCATCAATCCGGAGGATATCCTTCCCTATGATAATAAACAAGGAGTTCTTGAAGCTCTCAGAGGACGTGTTCCCGGACTTTTCGGGACCACCAATGTGAATGGTCTGGGAAATGCGCTGGTGGTAGTTGACGGTATTCCGATGGATGCCGGCAATCTCCGGCTCATGGAGGTACAACATATTGTAGTATTGCGTGATGTGGCTTCACGTATCATGTACGGAGCCAGAGCCGATCAGCCGGTGATCCTGATCACTACAAAACACGGAAAACCTTACAGGCAAACCCTCAAGGTCACCGGTGAATACGGGGCTTCTGTCCCGATCAGTTACCCTGATTATCTTCCTGCTGCCGATTATATGACTATGTATAACGAAGCACTTGCCAATGATGGCGTTGCTCCAAAATACGATTCGGCAACTATTTCCAATACACGAAACAAGACAAACCCAATCCTTTACCCCGACGAATCCTACTATAACTCCATTTATCTGAAGGATTTCTCTAACTCTTTTACCCTGTTATCCGAAGCATCGGGAGGAAATGAAAATACACAGTATTATGTGAACATGGGATGGATACGAAACGAAGGACTGCTCAATGTGGGTCAGGGAAAAAGGGAGAGCTATAACCGGCTCAACGTACGAAGCAATGTGGATTTTCATCTCAATGATTATCTGAAAATGAATATCGGGGGATTTGTGGTATATAATTTTAATAAAATCCCACAGGGGGATTTCTGGGGTAATGCTGCCACTTTTCATCCCGACTGGTATCCGGTACTGATTCCTTCACACTATGTGCAGGATTCTGCTATGCTGGCGGCAGCAAAGTTTGTTGATCGAGATAAACTTTTGGGTGGTACTACTGAGCATCAGACCAATATATATGGCGATCTTACCCTGGCCGGATACCGGAATGTTACCAAACGAAACCTGGAGTTCCATACCGGGCTGAATTTGGATCTCGGTTTTCTGACAGAAGGACTGAGTGCGAAGGCTTATTTCGTATTTAACCTGTATAATACTTTTGCCACCGCACAAAACAATACCTATGCTGTCTATCAGCCGGGCGTGGTACCTTCTTACGATGGAACTGACAGCCTGGTGTTCACCAAGATCAATGAAGACGTGAAGCAGGGATCACAGTCAGTCACTTCGTCTGATTTTTACCGTAAAATTGGTTTCTTCGGAACGATCAACTATTACAAGGTTATAAAACAACACAAAATAAATATTACCGGTCTGGCCTATCGCAACCAGGAGCAGTACAATAACGAATTGCACCAAAACCGTTATCTGAATTTTGGCATTCAGGGTCATTACAGTTACCGTGACAAATACCTGGCTGAAGTGAGTGGTCTGCTAGCAGGCTCCCCCCGGTTCGACAAAAGTCATCGGTTCAGCTTCTCTCCTTCCCTGGCATTGGGATGGGTGGCCTCGGAGGAAGACTTCCTGAAAGACAATACGGTGATTGATTTCCTCAAATTGAATACGACCGTTGGCTTATTGAATACGGATGAAGGAGTTACAGATTACTACCTGTATGAAACATCCTACGAAAGTGGAGGATGGTATAATTATGAGAACGGTGTTTCCCGAAACAGAAGAAGAACCGTTTCCTATTTGGGGAATACGAATCTTTCCTGGGTGAAAAGATTCGAAACATCGGTTGGTTTTCAAATGGATTTATTTCATTCCATATGGCTGGAAGCCAATTATCTTTACAGCAAATCCTTTGATAATATCACCATGCGTGAGAACTACTATCCAACCCTGACGGGCGGTGTCTATCCTTACGAAAATTACAACAGTTATCTGGAACAAGGTGTCAGCCTCGGAATGAACTACAGAAAAAAAATCGATGATCTCAGTTTCAATGTCGGGGTAACAATGGGATACTTCGTACCGAAAGTATTGAAGATAGACGAACCACATTATGAGGTTGATTACCGCTATAAACAGGGCCATCCTACGGATGCCCGTTTTGGATTGGTGGCAGAAGGATTATTCAGGGATTCCACAGATATACTGAACCATGCCGTACAGACTTTCGGGCCGGTACAACCCGGAGATATAAAGTACAAAGATCTGAATCAGGACGGAATCATTGATAACAACGATCAAAAAATCATTGGTAATTACAGTTCCCGTTTCCAGTACGGTATCAACCTGAACCTGAAATACAAAAACTGGAGCCTGTATTTTCTCGGAACGGGGCAAACCGGCCAGGAGTCCTATTTCAATAATGATTATTACTGGGTGTACGGCGACAAAAAGTATTCTACTGTCGTTCTCGGTCGGTGGACCCCTGAAACGGCTGCTACAGCCACCTATCCGCGTTTAAGTTCCAGGAGTAACGCCAATAATTTCCGTAATTCTACCTTTTGGCTGTATAAAAATAACTGGTTTACACTGCATACTGCACAGTTGTCCTATACCTTATCCGAAAAAAAAGCGATGAAGACCATTTTCAAAAAAGGTTTGCAGGTCTATTTACGTGGCAGTAATCTTTTTACTATCTCAAAAATAAGAGATAAAAGGGAGCTGAATATAGGAAGCTCACCCCAGACTCGTTTATATGCCGTCGGTTTAAATGTCATCTTCTAAATGAATGCAATAAACAGTATCATAATGAAAAGAATATTTTATATCCTGCTGCTTCTCACCACGGGGTTATTATTGAATTCCTGTCAGAAATATCTATCGCCCGAACCGGACAACCGGCTGACGGAAGAAGAAATGCTTGCTAATCCTGCTTATTGGGAAGGATTGCTTCTGGAAGCCTATGGCAGACTTCCCGGTAATTATAACTTCAATGAAGATGTGGCCAGCGACGATGCCGTGACTAACGATAAAAACTCGGGAGCCAGAAGACTGGCAACAGGAGAATGGAGCTCCAGTTTTTATCCGTTTAACAAATGGAATTCTTCTTACGGTGCTATTTTTTATATCAATTCTTTTTTGGAAAAATTCAGACAAGTACAGTGGTCATGGGAAAGCAGCCAGGTTGACAGGTTACACCGTCAACGGCTCGACGGTGAAGCACATGGTTTACGGGCATGGTTTGAACTGACATTGCTTCAACATCATGGCGGTAAAGCTTCTGATGGCTCAATGCTAGGGGTACCGATTGTTACCAAAATGATTGACATGAAGGACTTTCAGATACCCAGGGCTTCCCTACAGGAATATGTGGATCAGATTATGTCTGATCTGGATACGGCTATTGCCAATCTCCCTGCTTATTATGAAGATCAAGGTGACGATGTGGAATACAATGAAGCTATGGGTTCCCGGTTTGTCAACAGGTTCATGGCTACCGCCGCCAGAGCGTTGAAATCACGGGCAGCTCTGCTGGCTGCAAGTCCTGCATACGGATATATGAGCTGGGAAGATGCAGCCACCATTGCCGGCGATCTGATCCGTGATAACGGAGGCCTGACGGTACTGTCACCGACAGGTGAAGAATATTATAAAGATTACAACGATCCTGAAAACATCTGGTATAAAGCATTCTCTCAGAGCAGCAGTCTGGAGGAGGCTAATTTCCCCCCTTCACAATACGGTAACGGGAACACCAATCCTACCCAGGAGCTGATTAACACCTTCCCCATGGCCAACGGTTATCCTATTAACGATCCGGGTAGCGGTTACGATCCCGGTAATCCTTATCAAAACAGGGACCCCAGACTGTCAAAATACATCATTTACAATGGAAATACACTAAAAAACAATACCATCAATACATATGTAGGGGCACCCTCAGACGGAATAAACAACCTGGTTACATCAACCCGTACAGGGTATTACCTGAAGAAATTCATGAACGAGTCTGTAAACCTGGTGCCGGGAAGTGTTAAACAAGCCTCCCATTTCTTCACTTACATCAGATGGACGGAAATAGTATTGAATTATGCCGAAGCAGCCAACGAAGCCTGGGGTCCCGACGGGGATCCCATGGGCTACGGGTTTACTGCCAGGGATGCTATTGCTGCAGTGAGACAACGTGCCGGAATCAACCCTGATAACTATCTTGCCGGCATCTCAACGCAAGAGGATATGCGTACCCTGATCCGTAATGAAAGAAGAATAGAGCTTTGTTTCGAAGGCTTCCGCTTCTGGGATATCCGCCGCTGGAGACTTACAGAGACCATGAAAGCACCTGTTTCTGCTATGTTCATAGACTATTTGAATCCGGGATTTCATTATGATATCCAAAAAGTGGAAGACAGGATATATAAAGACTATATGATATACGGACCGATACCTTATAATGAAACCCTGAAATATAATATCCGTCAGAATAAAGGTTGGTAATCACTCAGTATGACGAAAGAAACAGAATATAAAAAAGATATACTCATGAGAAAGATATTCATATTGCTTTTCATTATTGGCGGACTGGTTGGTTGCAATCAGGAAAAGATCTTTCCGGATTATGATTTTACGGCCGTGTATTTCCCGGTACAGTATCCTGTGCGAACCCTTTCGCTGGGAAATGACCGGGTGGATAATTCCTTAGATAAGGAGCTTAAGTTCCATATTGGGATCTCTATCGGCGGGATGTATGAAAACAAAAAAAGCTGGACCGTGGATTTCGTAATAAATGAAGCGTTGGCTGACAGTCTGGTGACTTCCAATGGGGATACTATTCTGCCTTTGCCAACGGAATATTATACGATGGATCCCCCGTCCCAGGTAATCATCCCACCAACTTCTTTCAATGGTTTGATCGAGGTGCAGTTGACCGATGCGTTTTTGGATGATACACTCGCCTTCGGACATCATTACGTCATCCCCCTGCAGATTATGGCTACCAGCGCCGATTCCATCCTGCGTGGTGTACCTGTCATTCCCGATGCAGACAAGAGAGTGGCGGCCGATTGGGATCCCAATGCCCCACCCAAGGATTTTACACTTTTTATGATAAAATTTGTGAATCCCTGGCACGGAAAATGGTTGCACAGGGGAACGGATTATACCCTGGACGTCGCAGAGAATATTATAGATACAACGATTTATCATACCTATTATCTGGTAGACAATAAAATATGGGAACTGGCCACCCATGGCAGAAACAGCGTGAGAACAAACGGGATTGCAACGAATATAGGGGCAGATTACAGCATGGATCTGCTGGTGGATGCTGCCTCAGGCAATATTACCGTAGATAGTGTTCCCGGATCGGTCTATCAGGTATATGGTGTGGGGGACAACAAGTGGATCAAAGAAGGTGACGAATGGGGCGGTAAGAAAAGAGAAACCATCTATCTGAACTATAAATATAACGATGGCTCCAATGACCATCTGGTGTACGACACCTTGGTTTTCAGGGACAGAGGGATAGCTTATGAAGAGTTTTTACCCATTGTCGTCGGAAACTGATGGTACGTTCTTAAGAAAATCATACTAAGTTTATATATCTTACCTGATTCAAAAGTCCCGCTTGCCTGGATTTTTTTGGTTTGTGCCGACATTTGGAATTTGTTGTCTATTTTTGTATTATGTAGTTTCATATTAATTACCATTTAATGAAATTATCATTTTACATAGCCGCCTTTTGTCTTGTCTTTGTATGGGGAATAAGAAGTGCAGAAGGGCAGGGGAAATATCGGTTCCGGAATCTATCGGTAGATCAGGGTCTGCATAACAGCACGGTCTATGCTATTTCGCAGGACAAGCATGGCATCATGATGTTTGCCCTGAGGGACGGCATAGATAAATATGACGGGTATGATTTCAAACATTATGATCTGCTTCCGGCAGATTCCCTGGCGGATTTTGACATAAAGGTCAGAAGCTTGTTCAGGGATAACAGCGGTAGGATCTATGCCGGAGCCGGCAGTCGTCTGTTCCTTTATGATAATGTCCATGATGTGTTCCGTGAACTTTGCAATATCAGTAATGCTAATATAAACAGATATATCAATGTTATCCACGGTGATCTCACGGGGAGAATATGGTTGGGAACCAACAGGGGGGTTGTTATTTACGATCCAGCCTCAGATTCCACTTTGGTGATACCGGATTTTTATTTTCCGGTGCTTTCTTTTTACGTAGGGAATCATCATAATATGTGGATTGGATCCAACAAGGGATTATATCTGTATGATATGAAAAAGAACGGATTTATATCCCAGACTTCCTCGACACAGATAAATCAACGGTTGAAGAAAATCCAGGTATTCTCCTATTACGGCTTGGATCACCACAGGATCCTGTTGGGAACATCTGACGGTTTGTGGATGTTGAACCCACAACATGGGACCCTCAGGGAAATACAAATCACATCCTGTTGCAAGCGCAGTTATGTAATCAGGGATATTGTCCTGTATGACCATAACTTTTTCCTGCTGGGTACGGACGGTTGCGGTTTGCTTGTTACAGATAGCCTGTTCCGTTCCACGGCACATTACTATGCCAACGAAGATGATCCACAAAGCCTTTCCAACAACGGAATCTATGATGTCCACATAGATCTTGAGAACAGAATATGGATTGCTACCTATGGCGGCGGGATCAGCCTTTATGATCCAAACCTGAAATCATTCCGGGTGATCAGACATATACCTTATAACCGGAACAGTCTGGGAAATAATAATGTAAGATCGATTTTGGAGGATACCGGAGGCAAACTGTGGTTTGGTACGAAACAAAATATAAGTATTCTCGACAGAAAGACGGGATCATGGAAACATATAAATACGGAAAATAATGATTTGCAGGAGGTAGGGGAGAATATTGTTCTGTGCCTGACCGAAACGGATAAACACCGGGTCTGGGCCGGGACATTCTCGAACGGGGTGTTTATATATGATGAAAACGGAAAACTTACAGGCCACCTGAAAAATGATCCGCGGGACACAAACAGTATTGGTACCAATTATGTGTATGCCATTACAACTGATACGGACGGAAATATTTGGTTGGGCGGAATTCACGGCCTTTTGACACGTTATAACCCCCAAACAAAAAAAGCCAGACTTTACAGACCAATTACCAATATTCGCAGTATTCTTGAAACTTCATTGCATCACATCCTGGTGGGAACCAAAAAAGGAATTTACATTAATAAACATGGTTCCGATAAGTTTGTACTTTTGAAAACCGGAATTGCCGATTCGAAACACCTGCTAAAACAGATACTGTGTATCCATGAAACCACAGATCATAAGCTCTGGGTTGGCACTGAAGGAAACGGACTAATATATCTGGACTCAACCGGTAAATTTCTAAAAAGATATACCCAAAAAGAAGGCCTGCCTTCCAATTACATCCAAGGCGTGCTGGAAGATACGGTGACGGGGAACTTATGGATTAGCACGTCAAACGGAATTTCTGAGTTTGTTCATAAAAAAAATGAGTTTATCAATTTTTCTGTCAGTGACGGACTTTCAAGCAGAGAGTTCTTTACCGGTGTGTATTATAAAACCCGGGAGGGTGAAATGATTTTTGGAGGAATCAACGGCGTAACGATATTTAAACCGGAGGAAATAAAACTCAACACCCAACCGCCTTCTATTGTATTTTCCGATTTCTTTGTTTTTAACAAGAGCTTCCGAAATATGGGTAAGGAGGCTCCTGCTATTGGGAATATCAACAATACAAAGGAAATTATCCTGAAACATAATCAAAATTCCATCTCTGTGGCCTTTGCTGCTATTAATTATACCAGTACTGGAAAAAATCTGTATCGTTGGAAACTGGAAGGTTTAAGCGGGTTGGAAAACCAGTGGTCGTACCCGACGACACAACGTATCGCTACCTACACGAACCTGCGACCCGGACATTATAAATTCTTTGTTCAGGCCAGCAATAATGATGGCGTATGGAACAGAAAAGGAAGAAAACTGTCCATAGTGGTCAGACCCCCTTTTTGGATGACTCCGGTGGCGATCCTTATCTACATTACCATTTTTGTCCTGCTGTCTGTGGCTGTGCATAATTATATCATAATCAGGATCAGAGAAACACAGTCACAAAAAAAGATCAAGTTCTTTATCAATATCGCCCACGACATTCGTACCCCGCTTACATTGATCCGCGGTTCTTTGCATGACCTGAAGAATAACCAATGGCCGTCCCCCGTGCGTAAAAGCCTGCACCTGATCGATAACAATGTAACCCGTTTGAACAACCTGGTAAGACAGCTCCTGGACTTCCAGAAAGCAGATATGGGTAAAATGCAATTAAAAGTGATAGAATGTGATCTGGATAAGCTGCTCCGGGAGATAATAGATACGTTCGAACCCTGGGCTGAAGAAAAGAACATCACCATACAGTATCAGTCACATGAACAGGTAGGACAGGTATGGTTAGACAAAAGCAAGATTGAAAGGATCATGTATAACCTGCTTTCCAATGCTATAAAATATTCTTACGAAAACGGGATTGTTGAGGTTATTCTGAACACCGGCAATATGACTGCCACTGTCAAAGTCATTGACCACGGCATGGGAATCCCGGCATCACAGAAAAAAATCATATTCAACAGGTATTTCAGGTCGGACAATGTGGTAAACAAACAGATTACGGGAAGCGGGATCGGACTAATGCTGACACGGAAACTGGTAAAACTGCACAAAGGATCCATTTCCTTCAAAAGTGAAGAAGGCAAAGGATCTGAATTCTCTTTTCAGATACCAATCAACCGGGAAGCTTATAGCAGTGAGGAGCTTTATAATGATATAAAAAAAGAAAAACTCACCACGGTCCGTGAAGTGCTGCCCGAAGAAAAAACCGGAATCTATCATGTGCTGGTCGTGGAAGATTCGGATGAACTGCGGGAATACCTGAAAGACAACCTGTGCAAGTATTATAAAGTGACGGTAGCCGTGAACGGGAAGGAAGGATTGTCCGAGGCACACCGGCATAATTTTGATCTCATTGTCTCAGATGTAATGATGCCGGAAATGGACGGGATCGAGTTTTGTTCCAGGATACGGAAAAATATCCATACCAGCCACATCCCGTTTATCCTTTTGACAGCCCTCAATTCTGTTCAGAGCAAGATCCTGAGTATGGAATACGGAGCCGATGATTATATTGAAAAGCCTTTTGACATAGATTACCTGAAGGCCCGGATCGATAATCTGCTTCATACCAGGGAATTATTACGGAATAAATACCTGTCGAAACCTGAAACAGCCTCTTCTTCTGCCGGTATCCGGAATAAAATGGATGCTGAACTGATGCGTAAGCTTGTAAAGGTAGTAAGTGAATCTTATCAGGATGAAAACTTTTCAGTAGAAGTGCTTTGCCGTGAATTGGGCGTTAGCCGGCCTGTACTCTACAGGAAGTTAAAGGCCTATACCAATAAATCCCCTCAGGATTTTATCAAAATCTATCGTTTGAAAAAGGCGGAAGAAATGCTTACCTCCGGGCAAGGTTATGTGAAGGAGATTGCCTATACGGTCGGTTTCTCCAATCCAAAATATTTTAGTGTCAGCTTCAAAAAGTTTTTCGGGAAAAGTCCAAAGGATTTTTTCAATAATTAAAATAATCTTTTAACTTAATAACTTGTCAACCTTTCCTCAAAACACTCCGAACAAGGCATGTTCCGAAGTGTTACAGTAGAGACTGGAGTAGAAGCTGTATCC
>WFSC01000382.1 GCA_015486185.1 Bacteroidales bacterium
ATCTTACACTTACCGTTGAGATCACCCCGGAAGATTACGCTGAAAAAGTGGAAAAAACATTGAAAGATTACAAAAAGAAAGCCGTCATGGATGGATTCCGCCCCGGGAAAGTCCCTTTCGGCATCATTAAAAAACTTCACGGAGTGCCTGTCCTGGTTGATGAGGTAAACAAGATACTGAACGAATCCATTACAAACTATATCACCGAAAACAAACTGCCGGTATTGGGAGAGCCTCTTCCCAATGAAGAGAAAAAAGAAGAATTTGACTGGGAAAATCAGGATACTTTCCGTTTTTATGTTGATCTGGGACTATCTCCCGAACTGGAGATCAACCTTACAAAAAATATCAGGGTACCTTATTATAAAATAGAGATTGATGATGAACTCAGGGAAGAAACTATCAAAAGCTATCTTTCCCAGCTTGGTGAAGTAAAAAGCACGGATGAAGTTGGAGAAAAAGATATGCTGGAAGGAAAACTGACGGAAACAGATGCCGATGGGAACAGGGTGGATAATGGCATTCAGGTTGATACAGCCATGATAAATATGCAGGATGTCAAAGATGAAGAAACGCGGAAATTATTACTGGGCAAACATAAAAATGATTCGGTATTACTGGAGATAAAGCATATCTACCCGGGTGAAGAAGAACGGGCTGACGCCCTGAATATCAAAAAGGAAAAATTAGCAGAAATAAAACCTCACTTCCTTTTCCAGATAAAAGGCATTCAGCGTTTTCAGGATGCTGAGGAAAACCAGGAATTTTATGACAAGCTCTTCGGTAAAGATGTGGTCAAAAGCCACGAAGAATTTATAGAAAAAATCGATGAGCTGCTGCATCATCAACTGGACGGAGAAAGCAATGTCCGTTATCAAAATGATGTCAGGAAAAAACTGATATCCACTATCAACCCGCCCTTACCGGAAGATTTCCTGAAACGTTGGCTTATCGCAACCAATAAGGATAAGTTTACAACAGATCAAATTGAAAAAGAATTCAATCTGTTCCTGGAAGATCTGAAATGGCAACTGATTCGTGACAAGATCGCTGAGACATATGAAATTAAAGTTACCCAAGAAGAATTGCGTGAATATGCCATGGCAGTCACCCGCGAACAATTCAGACAATACGGTCTGGGTTATCTGCCGGATGAACAGATTGCCCAATATGCCGAAGAACGTCTTAAAAAAGAAGAAGATTACAGTCACTTCGTTTCAGGCGTCCTGAACAATAAGGTTTTCGATCATCTGAAAACGGTTATCAAACTAAATGAAAAGAAAATCTCCAGAAAAGATTTCTATGATATGATAGATAAGGAAGAAAAAGCCAAAGAAGATAAAAATAGTTAGTACTTTTATGTTTTTAATAAAAATACAAGATCATGAGAATAGAGGATGATTTCAGGAATTTTGCCACCAAACACATGGGAATAAACAGTTTGGGGCTGGACAAATACATGTCTGTTTATAATAATTACATCTCACCTACCATCATTGAAGAGCGTCAGTTAAATGTTGCTTCGATGGATGTTTTTTCCAGGCTGATGATGGATCGCATCATTTTTATCGGGCTGGCCATTGATGATTATGTGGCCAACGTGGTAGAAGCGCAGTTACTTTACCTTGAGTCTTCGGAACCCGGCAAGGACATACAAATATATCTCAACACCCCGGGCGGGGGGGTATATGCAGGTCTGGGAATATATGACACCATGCAATATATTGGCTGTGATGTAGCTACTATCTGTACGGGTATAGCAGCTTCTATGGGCGCTGTCCTCCTGTGCGCAGGCACCAGGGGAAAACGCTCTGCCCTGAAACATGCAAGGGTGATGATCCATCAGCCTATGGGCGGAGTGCAGGGTCCTGCTTCCGATATTGAGATCACAACCCGCGAGATCGTCAAGCTCAGACATGAATTATATGCTATTATTTCCGAACATTCAAATACGCCACTGAAAAAAGTGTCTAAGGACTCAGACCGTGATTTCTGGATGACGGCCGCAGAAGCCAAGGAATACGGGATGATCGATGAAGTGCTGGAAAAAAATCATACCCCGAAAAATTAATTTTTAATACCTGACTGCTAACAAAATGGAAGGGGTTAAAAAAAACCCTTTTATTTATTTTTCGTTAACTTTGTACCTAGTAAAAATATGCACATATGGAACGTTGTTCATTTTGCGGACGGGAAAAAAAAGACACAAACCTTCTTATCTCAGGCATAAGCGGATACATCTGCGATCGTTGTATCGAACAGGCTTATGATATCATGAAAGAAGAATTGAAAGGAGGCGGCACCTTCAATATAAGCGATATCCAGTTGATGAAGCCCAGGGAGATCAAGAAATTTCTGGACCAGTACGTGATAGGACAGGAAGAAGCCAAGAAATATATTTCCGTCGCGGTTTATAACCATTATAAAAGACTCCTTCAGCCTCCTACCCAGGATGATGTGGAAATCGAGAAATCAAATATTATCATGGTGGGAGAAACAGGTACCGGTAAAACCTTGCTGGCACGCACCATTGCCAAAATGTTACATGTACCTTTCACCATTGTGGATGCCACGGTACTGACCGAAGCAGGGTATGTTGGTGAGGACATAGAAAGCCTGCTGACACGCCTTTTGCAGGCTGCTGATTATGACGTATCTGCTGCTGAAAAAGGGATCGTTTTTATCGATGAATTAGATAAGATCGCACGCAAAGGGGATAACCCATCCATTACCCGTGATGTCTCGGGTGAGGGCGTACAACAGGGATTACTTAAATTGCTGGAAGGATCTGTCGTGAATGTCCCGCCACAAGGAGGACGGAAACACCCCGAACAAAAAATGATCCCGGTAGATACCAAAAATATTCTCTTTATCTGCGGTGGTGCCTTTGACGGGATCGAAAAGAAAATTGCCCATCGCCTCAACACGCAGGTGGTAGGTTTCGGAGCCTCTAAGAACCGGGACTATATCGAAAGTGATAATCTGCTCCAATATATAGCTCCCCAGGATCTGAAAGCCTATGGCCTGATCCCCGAGATCATCGGCCGGCTGCCTGTACTTACCTATCTCCACCCACTCGACCGGACAGCCCTGCGCCATATTCTTACCGATCCAAAGAATGCTATTATCAAGCAATATACCAAGTTGTTCAAAATGGACGGAATTGAACTGGTCTTCCAGAATGCTGTACTGGATTACATCGTGGATAAAGCCGTCGAATTCAATCTGGGAGCCCGTGGCCTCCGGTCTATCTGCGAAACCATCATGACCGATGCCATGTTCCATACCCCGGGAACCAACAAGAAAAAACTTACGATCACCCTTAAATATGCCAAAGAAAAGCTGGAAGGAGTCAACCTGCAAAAATTAAAAGTTGCCTGAATACTTGCTTTTTTTATTTTTTTCTTATTTTTGTAACGTCAGAAAATGAAAAGAACTTATACATATTGGTGGTGGCTTTACGTAACAGACCTGTTACCGTAAGCGATCATTATATACCTGCTAAAGGGCTTATCGTTCAACGGTAAGCCCTTTTTTAATGAAATATGTTGTACCAGAAAACAAAAAAAGATGTCTAAAGAAATCAAAATATATACCACAACAAAAAAAATATTATCCGACACTTTAACACCCGTAGCCATCTACCTCAAAATGCGGGAAATATTCCCACAGTCCATCCTGCTGGAAAGTTCCGATTACCACAGTAGTGAGGACAGTCTGTCAATCATTTGCCTGCTTCCGGTCGCCACCATTACGGTAGATAATTACCGGGTAAAAGAAAAGATCCGTAATGATCAAATACGGGAATATCCCCTGAAAGGCTCCTTCTCACCGGTATTAAGCACTTTCATGAAACAGTTTTCCTTTTCATCGGAAAAGAAGGATATCCCCAATGGGTTTTTCGGTTATCTGGGCTATGATGCCATCCGGTATTTCGAGAACATTCGTTTGTCAGCACGGCAAAAAAAGGCGTATAAAATCCCCGATGTGCGATATAGTCTCTACAAATATGTTATCACGATCAACCACTTTAATAATACGATGTATATCACCGAAAACCTTCTTGCCGGAGAGTCGTCAGAGATTGAAAAAATCGAAATGTTCATTCACAAAATGGCTGTATCTGTCGGCCGTTTTTCGATCACCGGGAAAGAACGATCGAACATCACGGACAAAAATTATCTTGAAATGGCCGGGGCCGGTAAAAAACACTGTTTTCGCGGAGACGTTTTTCAAATCGTACTGTCACGCCAGTTTGAACAAGACTATGAAGGGGATGATTTTAATCTGTACAGGGCCCTGCGTTCAATAAATCCCTCTCCCTATCTTTTCTATTTTGATTACGGAGACTACAGAATTTTTGGTTCTTCACCCGAAACCCACCTGAAGGTTACCGGGAACAAGGCATATATCAATCCCATTGCAGGGACTTTCAAACGGACCGGGAATGATGAAGAGGACAAAAAGAAGGCTTCCGAGCTGGTCAGGGACGAAAAGGAAAGTGCCGAACATATCATGCTGGTAGATCTGGCACGAAATGACCTGAGCAAACACGGCCATAACATACAGGTCGAAAAATTCCAGGAGATCCAGTTTTATTCGCATGTTATCCATATGGTATCTACCGTATCGGCCGAAATGAACCGTCCCGGAGATGCAGTCAATATATTGGGAGCCACTTTTCCGGCCGGGACGCTGACAGGAGCACCAAAATATAAGGCCATGGAACTGATCGATAGTATCGAGAACCAGGCCCGGGGTTTTTATGGTGGTGCCATTGGTTTTTTACACCCCGACGGGGAATTGAACCACGCGATCATGATCCGCTCCTTTCTCAGTAAAAACAACACATTGTTTTATCAGGCAGGAGCAGGAATCGTATCAAAATCCAGGGAAGAAAATGAACTGCAGGAAGTGAATAATAAGCTGGGCGCTCTGAAAAAAGCAATTCTGATGGCACAGGAAATTTAATAATGAGATTATGATAAAAATAGCCGTTATCGACAACTACGACTCATTCACCTACAATCTGGTGAATTACATTACGACCATTACAGGTATGGAAGTAGCTGTGTTCCGGAATGATGAGATATCCCCGGAAAAACTCCGCCGGTATGATAAGATACTCATCTCTCCCGGCCCGGGCATCCCTTCCGAAGCTGGTATTTCCATGCAGGTAATCCGGGAATACTCTGCTACAAAAAGCATACTGGGTATCTGTCTGGGGCATCAGGCCATCGCAGAGGTCTTCGGAGGATCGCTGATCAACCTTGAAGAGCCCTGGCATGGAATCCGCTCTGAGATCCGTTTGCTGATACCTGACCCTCTGTTCCGTGATCTTCCCAGAACTATCGAGGCAGGCAGGTATCACTCCTGGGTAGTTGATAAGAACACGCTTCCCGGCGAGCTGAGAATAAACAGCGAAGACCTGTCAGGGCAGGTCATGGGTGTCAGTCATGAAAAGTATGATGTGAAAGGCCTGCAGTTCCATCCCGAATCGATCATGACAAAGTATGGATATAAAATTATAGAGAACTGGATAAGGGAATGAAAAAGTTACAAGATGAATGTAAACTATAATACAATGAAAACAATTCTTGAAAAACTTACCCATGGAGGGGTTTTGGACCAGGCAGAAGCCAAAGAGGTCCTCAAAAAAACAGGCACCGGTGTCTATACGGACATCGAGATCGCATCATTTCTCACCGTCTATATGATGCGCCGGATCACCCCGGCCGAATTATCAGGTTTTCGCGAGGCCCTGCTGGAACTGGCCATACCGGTAAATCTGAATGGTTTCCAGACACTGGATGTCTGTGGTACGGGCGGCGATGGAAAAAACACGTTCAATATCTCCACCCTGACCGCTTTTATTGCTGCCGGTGCCGGAGCGAAAGTGGTAAAACACGGGAACAATGCAGCTTCCTCGGCAGCCGGATCTTCCGATATTATGCAATACTTTGGCTACCATTTTTCAAATGATAACAAAAAACTTCAAAAAGAACTGGAAAAGGCAGGCATTTGTTATCTGCACGCCCCTCTATTCCATCCGGCCCTGAAAAATGTAGCTCCCGTCAGAAAAGCACTGAAAGTAAAAACATTCTTTAATATTCTGGGTCCGATGGTTAACCCGGCCCGCCCGGAAAAGCAGCTCATCGGCATTTTTAACAGGGAAGTACAGGATTTGTATGCCGAAGTTTATGCCGGTACCACTGTCCGTTATACCCTGGTCTATTCACTTGACGGATATGATGAGATCAGTCTGACAGATGATTTTTATCTGATCACCAATGAAACCCGCCAGACAATTTCTCCTGAGACATTACCTTTCGGCACTGTTTTACCTTCAGAAATATCGGGAGGACAGAACATTCGTGATAATGCCGG
>WFSC01000383.1 GCA_015486185.1 Bacteroidales bacterium
ATCTGGCATATATCTGGAATGAGCTGCCTGCCAAAGTGCCTATGCACTGGAATATCAATGGGGAGATCGACCGGTACGGAAGCAGATCGGAGCTTATTCTGGTTGCCTTTGCCTTGCCCGTACTCATCTACCTGATCCTCCTGGCTGTACCCCTGATTGATCCGAAATACAAGATCAAATCCATGGGAAACAAATACCAGAACATCAAAACCCTGGTAACCATGTTCATGTCGGTACTGGCCTTGTATATTATTTACTCCATAAGAAACGCATCGCTTTTTAACCCCAATTATATTTTCCTCCTTATCGGCATTTTATATGCCGTACTGGGAAACTACATGAAAACAATCCGGGCCAATTATTTCGTCGGTATCCGCACTCCCTGGACCCTGGAGAACGAAACCGTCTGGAAAGCGACCCACAGGATGGGCGGGGTTATATGGTTTATCGGAGGTCTGGTCATCGTAGCAGGAAGTCTCGTATTGGGACAAAAGGCAAATCTTATATTTTTCCTTGTGGTAACAGGTATCATTGTTCTCATCCCTGTGGTATATTCTTATCTCAAATTCAAGGAACTGGAAAAATAATCCGGTAGGAGGATGACTGAAATTCCGGAAACCATTTTAAGACTTCCGGGAGGCAATATAACACTCATAAAAAAGAACTTGGAAGAAGTATATGATAAAAAATCCTAAGAAAGATTCTCGCCGGGAGAAAAAATCAAAGATCTGATGGCGTTCAATAAACAGATCAGCGAAGAAGCCAACAACCTGGCCAAAGCCCTGAAAGGAAGCTCCCATTCAGATAGTATATTTTCTCCTCATTTATCTACAAGATAAAAACATCCGGTTCACATTCCATCAAAGTATTTTTTAGAAAGACAAGAAAAAGAAAATCATAAGATACTTTGAAAACTATTTTGTTATCTAAAGTTTTCTTGTACTTTTGCGTCATTAACTAAAAAAACATGGATACTAAAAAACGAATTACGTCAGAATCATTGAAGCTATTTATGAGTTACGGTATCCGCAGCATTACCATGGATACCATTGCTGAGAATCTGGGGATTTCAAAACGTACCATTTATGAATTGTTCAGGACAAAAGATGAATTACTGGAGAGTTGTTTTGAATATATTCTGGCTGAAGATGAAAAAGAGTATCACGAGATCGTGGAAAGCTCAGCTAATGTAATTGAGGCTTTTCTCCGTTCGATCGGAAAAAGTGTTAATCGTATAAAATCAATCAGCCCTATGTTTTTTTATGATATTAAAAAATATTATCCTGAAATTTTCCATTTTAAGGGAAAGGAACAGAGAGAAAAAGGATATAACCGTATTATTCGTTTTATCAGAAAAGGTCAACAAGAAGGATTTATCCGGAAGGATATCAACGAAGATATTGTAACCAAGCTGATCACTGAACAATTCAGGATCATGGGTAATGAAGAATTGTTTCCACATGATAAATATAGCAGATCAGAATTATTGGAAAACATTGCTATCAATTTTATACGGGGTATTGCTACCGAAGAAGGAATAAAGATCATTAATCAATATAAAAGTTAATTTTTTTGCCCTGAAGAAAACTTATAATAATAATAGAGTTTTATTAGTACATGTCCGAATAAATGAACGGTTAAAGAAATCAAAAAACAATGCTTTTAGAAACATTTTTACAGAATTGAATCGGGAAGGAAAAGGGTTGTTTAATGAATACAAATATCAAAAATCAACATAAAATGAAGACGAAGAGATTAATAATTAAAAGGATCCTGTCAAAAATATTTTTAGTAACTTTTTTATCTTCCGGCATAATCCCGGTTCATGCCCAGAAAACGCTCATATTATCACTTGACAGTGCCATAAACTATGCGATTGACCACAACAGGAAGTTAATCAACTCAAGATTTGCCGTAGATGAGTCAGCTCAACAAATCAAGGCATCCATAGCCCGGGGATTACCCCAGGCCAATGCAACATTGGACTACACAAATTATCTGGGTGCAGAAGCTCAATTACAAATGAATCCCTCTGCACCGCCGATTACCATCCAGTTCAATCCCACCAGTAACTTCCGGGCCAGTGTAAACCAATTGGTGTTCAGTGGAAGTTATTATGTAGGATTAAAACTGGCCAGGCTTGCCAATAAAGTATCGGAGCAGAACTATCAAAAAGATATATTGGACGTAAAGGAACAAACCATCCAGGCTTACTATATGATCCTGATCACACAAAAGTTAATAGATATATTAAAAGAGAACAGGACAAATTCTCAGATTACATATAAAAAAACCAAAGATCTGGCAAACGCAGGAGTCATAGAGAAAACGGATGCAAAAAAACTCTCTGTCATGGTAGCCTCTATAGATAATGCATTAAAATCAACGGAAAGGCAACTGGAACTAGGCTATAATATTTTACGGTTACAACTGGGATTAAAACCAGGCCAGACCATCACGCTTTCGACAGGTTTGGCAGATATTCAACAAAAATATATTCAACCGGCTTTTCTAACCAATAATTTTAATATCCGAAACAACCTGGATTATCAATTGGCGTTACTGCAAAACCAGATGGCGGAAAAACAAGTTTTATTAAAAAAGTCCAGTTATCTACCTACAATTGTTGCCACTTATGCCTACACGAAAAAAATCAAAAAGCCCCTTTTTGACATAACTCCCAAGAATATGATAGGACTTACCTTAAGCATTCCGATCCTATCGGGCGGGCAAAGGCTGGCAGAAGTAAAACAGGCCAAAATAAATTATGATATTGCCCGGAACACCAAGGCACTGCTTACAGATCAATTAACCATGACAGAAAAACAACTAAGGTATAATTACGATAATCTCCTGGAACAATTTGAAAGTCAGAAAATGAATGTCAATGTGGCAAAGGATGTGCTTGACCACATGAATCTGAAATATAAACAAGGATTGGTATCCAGTCTTGACCTTACCAGTGCAAACAATGATTATCTAACGGCTCAATCAAACTATTACAGTGCGATGATCAAGCTACTGAATGCTGAACTTGCCCTACTGAAAATAAACAATAATCTATAAAACCCTGAAAAAATGAAGATTTTAAGAATATCAACAATAACAATTCTTTCTATAGTGCTGACTTCTGTAACATCATGCACAACCAGGCAGAAAAACACTCTTGTCAAATCAGGAAAGAAAACATTAAATGCTGCAACGGTCAGAACAAAGATTTTGAAAGAAACAACGATCACCCGGAATAACATCTATATGGCTACGCTGATTCCTTTCAAAGAAGTTAACCTCGCACCGGCATCACCCGGCAGAATAGAAAAAATCAACGTGGCGGTGAGTGATCATGTCAGAAAAGGTCAAATTCTGGTATATATGGATAGCACAAATCTTGAACAGGCAAAGATCAATTTATTGAATTTAAGAACCAATTTCAGAAGATTGGATACTTTGATGAAAACAAACAGCATTGCCAACCAACAGTATGATGAAGTCAGAGCGACCTATGAAGCAGCAAAAGCCAGTTATCAGTTTCTATTGAACAACACGGTACTGAAGGCTCCTTTTGATGGGATTATTTCGGGAAAATATTTTGAAAACGGAGAAATCTATTCCGGTGCGCCGATTCCAACCATAGGAAAAGCGGCTGTATTATCCATTGTACAAATCAATCATCTAAAAGCGGTCATAAATATAGAAGCTCTTTATTATCCAAAAGTGAAGCCGGGCATGCAAGCTGAAATTACCTCGGACACCTATCCCGGACATGTATATACCGGGGTCGTTTACAGAAAATATCCCACCATTGATCCCACAACCAAAACCTTTACGGTGGAACTAAAGGTCCCCAATAATAATCTGGATTTGCGACCCGGAATGTTTGCCAGGGTAAAATTGAATATGGGTAAGGCAAAAGTCCTTTTAATCCCCACCATTACCATTATTAAACAGATAGGCACCAATAACAAATATGTATTTATCAACAACAACAACCGGGCAGAGAAGCGATTAATAAAACCCGGACGGGTTTATGATGATCAGACAGAAATATTGAAAGGCTTAGAAGTGGGAGATGAACTGGTCGTTGAAGGACAAAACAAATTGATGGAAAACAAACCGTTAAGGATTAAGAATTAAATAAAACCGGGAAATAATGAGTTTATATAGCAGTGCAGTAAGAAAACCGGTAACTACCCTCATGGTCTTTATCGGTATATTTATCTTTGGGTTATATGCCTATTTTCAATTGCCGGTGGATTTTTTCCCCAAGATGGAACCGCC
>WFSC01000384.1 GCA_015486185.1 Bacteroidales bacterium
CCCTCCAATGGTGCGTAAATTTCATTAAATACCGGGTTGGACAGGGGAGGATGTACAATATCTTCGTAACGTGTTTGCCGTATATTCAGAATGTTTTCGACATTGGCTACAAAGGCAAAGTGCCTGAAGTTTTTTTGTGCCGAGGCTCCCAGCAGCCAGTAATGGGGCGTTATGTCTCCGTTTTCGAGGTATTGACGGCCAAAATAGAAGGCTTCCAGTGCCAGACGTATTCCACTTTCGTCATTTTCCCAGGCCAGGGTGGTCGTCAGCCGGTTTTCAGGAGATAGTTCCAATGGCAGATTGTGGTCATATTGCTTGCGTGCATGTAGCCAGGTGTAGTCAATATATAACTCTGCTTCATCATATTTTATCCGCATATTGGTACTTAGGCCTTTGCTTATAATATCGCCGCCGGCATTTTTGTAAAAAACGGTCTGCCGTAGAAGAGAATCCTGGTCGGCAATGACAGGATGGTAAATGCGTGTAGCAAAAAATCCCTGGTTTATTGAAAGAAAAAGTTCATTGGCCAGCTTTGTTTTGAATTGAATGTCCATATTCAGACCTGCAGATTTCTCTGCCTGCAGATCCTGCATAGGCAATACATGTTGAAAACGTGTACGGTCTGCTTCATCCGTAAAAGGGGTGGGGAGTTCATATCCCAGACCCCCGCTAAGACGTCCTGAAAGATGTTGACTGATCGTATATAGGAGAGCCATTCGTGGGAGAAAAAAGGTTCCGTATTTATTATTGTAATCAAAGCGGATGCCGGGCTCCAGGGTCAATTTTTTGCCAATGACCCAGTCATCCTGAGAAAAGACGCCGGATGTTATATAATGATAATTCAGCAACAACGGATTTACTTCCTTATCCTGGCTGAAATGGTCAGTTACCAGGTTTATGCCGGTAACCCAACTGTGATGCTTTAGTTCCCTGAGCCAGGAAGCTTCGGCAAAGGAAACGATCTGTCGTCCTTTGAAACTTTTTACATTAGTATATAATCCTCTGATGTAACTACTGATATTTCCTTTGACAGTGAGCACATCTCCGTTTTTCAAACGGCCTTCATAGCGGAAAATCCCGTTTATTCTCCGGGTTTTATTATTTTCAAAAAAAGAATGCAGACTGTCCGGTTGATGTTTTATGGCGTAAATGTCTCCACCATTGCGATCTTCAAAAACGGAAGAAATGCCAACCATAAGGTGGTTGTTCTCGTTGGGATCATAGAACAAACGGGGAGATAAAACGGACCGGTGATACTGGGGGATGTCCGTAAAGCCGTTACCACTAACGTCTTCAGGCATTTGTGAATTGTGTGCTGCAAGGAGAGTGATCCCGAATTTTCCTTTTTTCCGGGAATACCATGTACTGATATCACTCCCTCCCTTATGGGTCTGGTTTAACAGGATCCTGAATTCGGGATGATCAACCGGTCGTTTGGTGATAAGATTGACAATGCCGGCAATGGCACTGCCTCCATACAGGGTCGAAGCAGAGCCTCTGATCACTTCTACCTGTTGCAAGTCGAGGGGAGGGATCTGAAGCAGGCTTAATCCGGAAGAATATCCTCCATAAAGGGGAAAACCGTCCTGTAATAACTGGGTATATTTACCCGGCAGTCCCTGTATGCGAAAAGAAACATTTCCCGAAACGGCTGAGGTTTGTTGTACCCTGATGCCGGAAGTCTCTCCCAACAATTTGGAGATATTCCCAGGATTGATATGTGTTTCTTCCAATACCTCTTCGTTGCCCAGCACTTCCACATGGGTGGGTATATCTTCAATATGATTGTTGGTACGGAAGCTCCTTACGGTGATTCCCTTAAGGGTTTCTCCGCCTTCCAGTAATATCGTGTCCGTACGCATTGTTTTCAGAGGAAAATTGTACATGCGTTGTGCAGGTTTATATCCCACAAAAGAAAAGATCAAAGTGTGTTGACCATCCGGGATATTATCTATCCGGACCAAACCGTTTTCATCCGCGCTGGCACCTGAAGTAGTCCCTGCCAATAAAACATTTGCACCGGGCAAAGGCTTCCCGGAGTCCTTGTCCAGGATTACTGCCCTGTATGTATTCTGAGCCAATAATGACAGTCCTGCTGATAAAAACAATACAGTAAACAAAATAAAGGATATTCCCTTTTTCATCGTTCCGGATTTTTTTTTTTTTACAGGGCAAAAATAGAACCCGATTCTGAAGGAATTCTGGAGATGGCAGGATGAGAGAATATCC
>WFSC01000385.1 GCA_015486185.1 Bacteroidales bacterium
CCAGGGTACGGGACCTTTTTACCCAGGCCAAAACACATGCCCCGTGTATCATCTTTATCGATGAAATTGATGCCATCGGAAAAAGCCGGGCCCAAAATACCGCCTATGGAGGCGGCTATGACGAACGGGAAAATACATTAAACCAGTTGCTGGTCGAAATGGATGGCTTTGATGCCAGCATCGGCGTTATTATTATGGGAGCTACCAACCGTCCCGATGTGCTGGACCCCGCTCTGCTGCGACCCGGCCGTTTCGACCGGCAGGTGCTGGTGGATAAACCGGATATGAGAGGCCGGGAAGCTATATTCAAGGTACATACAAGAACCCTGAAACTTAGTTCAAAAGTGGACCTTAAAAGGCTTGCCGCAGAGACACCCGGTTTTGCAGGCGCCGAAATAGCCAACGTATGTAATGAAGCAGCTATACTCGCCGTGAGAAATAACCGTGAAGAAGTCACCATGTCCGATTTTGAAGCCGCCATAGAAAGAGTGATCGCCGGACTGGAAAAGAAAAACAAGATCATCAACAAGAAAGAACGAAGGATCGTAGCCTATCATGAATCAGGCCATGCTATCGTCGGATATTTTACTCCCGGAGCAGATGAAGTACAGAAAGTATCTATCGTACCCCGTGGTTTCGGAGCCCTCGGATATACCTTGCAAATGCCACTGGAAGACCGCTATCTGATGTCCAGGAGTGAACTGTTGGGTAAGATAAAAGGCCTCCTCGGAGGACGTGCCGCCGAAGAGACCGTATTCGGAGAAATTTCAACAGGAGCATCCAATGACCTGGAAAAAGTAGCTCAATTGGTGAAAAACATGATCAAGGTTTACGGAATGAGCGAGAAAATGCCCAACATTTCCCTCGTTAACAGGTCTAATCCCGGTTTTCTCGGGGAAGGAGCCGGACTGGAGAGAAAGTCGGAATATGTCGAAAGGATGATCGATGAAGAAGAAGCATCCATTATTAATCAATGTTATGAGGATGCGAAAAAGATCCTGAAAGAAAAAAGGGATCTGCTGGAAAAGATGGCTTCCATATTGCTTCAACAGGAAGTGATCACTTATGATGAAATAGAATCCATCCTGGGTAAAAGGCCCGTGGAAAAAGAATGATACCGGAAATGATCCGCTTATTTATCTGCTCATATGTACCCAGTAATACTGGCCGGTATGATCTTTTAGAACTGAACTGACACTTTTTCGGGTTACAAGAAAGATCCTCGGAAATAAACGCTTATACTCCCAGACAAAAAGAATGCCCCCAAGTGTAGGCTCATCTGTATCAGTGTAATCAAGGGTTATATTCTGGGGATTATCAGTGGAAAAACCCCGGAATTTTCCCTGAAAATAATGCTTACTGTCCAGAATCCGGCTACCCGAAGGATCCAGTGTGAAAATATATTCACCTCCATACACGACTGTCCCGTCAGGTTGCATGCCGGGAAAAACCCATACCTTAAAAGTACCATCATTGTTTTTACGGACATAAAAATTAAAACGTAACCCCACGGTATCAAGCATGGGCTTCATTTCCTGTTGAGCTGTTTTCAATGCCCGGGCATAAAATATTTTAGCACACGGACCGGGAGAGACCTTAAGAGATCTGACCTGAAGTGTCGAATCCATAACCAGGTGGTAAACCGGAATAAAATTATTTTCCTCGTATTTCCCGTAAATAATGTGCCATATGCTGTCGTGATCCTGATAACAAAAATGATCGGGAACTGTCTCTCCTGTCATCTTTTTTCCCTGCTTTGTCAGATAATCTTCAGAATACCAGAGAGCAACATCATATTGATAAAGCCAGGAAGCTGTTTTAAAGATTCTGTTGAACCGTTCAACATTAAAGCCGGATTTTTCTTTCTGCAGGGATAGAAAAACAGGGGTAAGTAACAGGAAAAAATAAAAAAAGTATTTTTTAAACATGACAGGATTTTATGTTACACGAATATGATCAACGGAATACTGGTAATAACCAGCACGGCAAAACCGATAATAACTTTCAGACGTATGCTTTTGTCACCCAAAATAATCACATAGGTCATTTTGATCAGATTATTGCTGGTCGTAGCGATCAGCGTAGCACGTACAACCGTTTCAAAGGAAATATTTATGGCTGTGTCCTGATAAAGATTCAGAATGTAAGGATCAATATCGGTAACCCCTACAATGAAAGATAAAATATTTATCCCCAGGTTTCCATAACGCGCTACTACAAAATGCGTCAGCACGGTAAAGAAGGCGAAGAGAAGTCCGAAGATTAGAGCCGTTTTGAACTCCAGCGGGTTCCTTCCTTCCTTTATTTCATATTGGGCCGTATCGGGGTTGGAAGTCAGTTTTAACTGGATAAGTACGGTAATGCTTCCTGTGAGGATAAGCACCAGAAATGGAATAAGCAGTTTTAAGGCAACCGCTTTGTTAAAGATCCAGGCCAACAGGAAAATTCTGAAATACATCATAACGGTTGCTGCCACAATGCCCGGCGGGATCTTCCCCCTGGCTGATTCTTCCCTGCTTTTTCGTGCCAGAATGATGGAAGTGGCCGTACTACTGTAAATGCCTCCCAATATAGCTGTGATGATCGTACCTGAAGTAGGGAAAACGAATTTCTTTAACAGATAGCTAAAATAGGAAATACTGGAAACAGCTACAATGGATAACCAAATCTGATAAGCCGAAATAGGAAAGTTTTTGGATATGGGTTTGTGTGATAACAAAGGCAGAATGATTCCGGCTATTATGATGAATTTCGACAGGGTCAGAAACTCATCATTACTGAAACGGCTGGAAAAGCGGAATAACTCTTCCTTTATTTCAATCAATACCAGAACGCTGACACCTATCAGCAATGCCATCCATGGAGGTTGCAGGTAAATAAGCGGGGTCAGGGAATAGGTGATAAGAGCTACAATGATCGAGGTAAGGCCAAACTGTTGACTGATACGGATCCTGTAAAAATAATAAACCCCAAGCAAAAGAGAAAGAATGATCCCACCAACAAGAAAAGGCACCATGGTCACCGGGGCAATGATGTACAGAATAAAACCCAGAATGCCTATGAGCGTAAAAGTACGATCCGTACCGAAAAGCGATTCCAGTTTTTTTTCGTTATGATGACTTCTTTGCTCCAGTCCAATAATCAATGCGAAAGTGGTTACAACCAGAAAATTCACAAGGTCCTTCGGTACATGTTGCATAACCTCCATTTGCCCCGAATTATAATTCAGGTTGCAAAATAACACTTTTTACAGAATTGTCCGTGGAAAAATAAAATGATAATA
>WFSC01000386.1 GCA_015486185.1 Bacteroidales bacterium
CTTGATGATGTCGAAGAAGAAGAAGAAGAAGAAAAAAAACCTAAAAAATAACTTTACATTTTCTTCAATCTTCAATAACAGAAGATCAAAGCTCTCCTTCATCTTTCCTGAACCCTTGTTTTTCGATGACCTTCAAAAATTCTCTTGAGAAAAAGACATTGTCTTTCTTCGTATACCGGTTATCGGTAAAAACCTGTGCCAGCGTTTCCTTATTATTAATTTCCAACAGTTTCTTTGTTTCTTCCAGGGCCTCTTTTCCGGCATAAATCCTGTCAATGTCATTCCTTTTATAATCCCGGTAGATTTCCTGATGGACTACCCCCTCAAGTGGCAGACGATCCGTCAGTCCGGGTGATTCGTCAGGATAACCGGTCACCAGCGTGGTTACCGGCACAACCAGTTCCGGCAGGTCAAGGATCTCAATGATCTTTTCCGCCATGTAGGTCGTAGTACCGAGATAACAGATCCCCAGGCCATGATCTTCGGCTGCCAGCGCCACATTCTGTGCTGCCAGCAATGCATCAATGGCTGCAGTAAAAAAAGACAGAAAATTGCGATATCCCGGATGTGCCTTACGCCATTCACACCATTTGGAAAAACGGTTAAAGTCAGCACAAAAAGTGAGTACGACAGGTGCCTGTAGTACCATATCCTGTTTGAAATGAGCTTCCCAGAGCTGCTTCTTCAGCTCCGAATCCTTCGTAACCACAATACTGTAAACCTGCATATTCCCGGTTGTGGAGGCCCTGACGCCGGCAGCCAGAATATTTACCAGCACATCTTCCGGCACAGGATCCGGCTTGTATTTCCTGATCGAACGATGATTGAATAAGGTATCTAACATGTTACATCTTTTTTTAAAAATCTCCTGCAAGAATATATAAAATGAATTTTATAAAGTATGATTACCATCATTAACCTGCACTAAAAACAAAAAATAATCATTTTCATCAATAAAAATATAGCGTTTGCAAAAATACAGGCAATTGTTAACAAAATTTAACGGTATATTAATGCAAAATTCGAAAGAAATGCATAAATTTATAGTCCTTTTTAAACGGGAAAAAATCTTTTATATGTTAAACCCATTAAAACACAAGTATTATGAAAAAATTTCTACTTTTTGTTTTCACAATCCTGTTTGGTCTCCAACTCTCACTGACTGCTCAGGAAACATTGTTTATTTCCGAGGTGGCAGATCCTGCCGACCATTATCAGGGAAGATTTGTAGAGTTGTATAATTCCGGCAATACATCCGTTGATTTAAGTGCCGAAGGATACTATCTGGTAAAACAATCCAACGGAGGTACCTTTTCCTCACTTGCTTTAAGTGGGGTTGTCAATCCGGGGACTACTTTTGTTATCGCTTATAGCACTGCTGATTTTGAGCTGTATTATGGTTTCGCACCAAATATGGCAAATGGTTCAGTTATTAATGGCAATGGCAATGACGGCTATTTCCTGTATAAGGGCGGTGATCAAACTACCGGCACACTCATAGATGCCTATGGCGTTCTTGATCAGAATGGTACCGGAGTAGCCTGGGAATATACAGACGGAAGGGCTGAACGAAATTATAATATTGGCACAGCCAATCCCACATGGACTGCTTCCGAATGGACGATCACAAGACCGGCCAATGTAGCTGATATGACTCCTGGCGAGCATACCTATCTTGCTCCCGGTCCACCAAACTGGACCAGTGGCTATCCCAAAGTAATAAATATTCGTGACAATAAAGGAACACTTGTCGTTAATATGGACCGGCCCGGAAAAGTATATGCCATCATTCTGTTCAATGATGCCACAGCACCTACTTCTGCCCAGGTGAAAGCCGGCCAGGATTATGATACGGTACATGTTTTGGTCAGTGATTCTATCGAAATCACCGAAGCCAATAAAGAATATTACATGATCCTTTCCAGTCCCTATGCATTGCCGAATACTCCCTATGACCTCTATGTCGTAGCACAGGATGATGAAACACCGCCCAATCTGCAGGCCACTCCGGTGAAACTGGATGTTACCACTACAGGGCCCCGTTCACTGGATATGACCAAACCCAAAGATAAAGACACAGTATATGTCGGTGGGATCCTGCATTTCGAGTGGACCTCACAAAATATTGACAGTCTGTATATGGGGGTAGGGATTCCCGGTACATCCATGTTGTTTATCATCACCGATGACGCTGATAACCCTATTGCATTGGATGCTTCCCTGGGGACCTACGATTTTACTATTCCGCAAGATGCCACTCCCGCTTTTTATGACATCAGGCTGATGGATGCCGCTGATACATCATTTTATGACAAAGCGGACTCCATATTGTTGAAAGATGATCGCGTACTGCATTGGATCACACCTAAAGATGGCGACACTTTCTACGTAGGAGATACCGTCACATTAAAATGGGATGCAAAATATGTTGATAGTGTCATGATAGGTGGTTACGATTATACAGATAGCTCCTGGTTCATATTGCCTGATATGGATAACCCCATGTTATTTCCGGGTAATGCAGATTCAGTCAGATTCCCTATTCCCCTGGATGCATCTTCCGATTCGGTCAGGCTGATCATTTATGATGCCGGCGACACCACCTTACAAGATGCTGCCGATCCTATATACCTTGTTGACACGATCAAGCCAAAAGTTGCCCTGACAGTGCCGGAAACCGGGAAAAGCGATGTACCTTATACTTTCACGGCCGTGCTGGCATTTAACGAAGAAGTCACACCACTCACCGGGAATATCTATCTGCATAAAGAAGATGGTACGGTCATGGCTACATTTGACGTAACAACCGTCCAACATGATGATAATGTTTTGGCATTTAGCATACCTATGCCTCTGGATAAGGCCAGTGTCTATTATTTCACTATGGATCCCGGTGCCGTGGAAGACCATCAGCACAATACCTTTGACGGTATATCCGATCCAAACACCTGGCGTTTCACCACGGCAGCCAAACAACTCTATTTTTCTGAATATGTTGAAGGATCAGGCAATAACAAGGCGCTGGAGATTTACAATCCCACGGACCAGGACATTGATCTCTCACAATATGCTTTACTCAGTTCTTACAACGGTCACGGTTGGGATTATCCTCCCTACCGGTTGCACGGCATGCTGGCTCCCGGTGATGTTTACACCATTCTAAATCCGGGATTCGATTTCAGTCTGCTCGCTGATTCATCTGCCGTAGTGGATACATTGATAGGTCAGTATCTGACCTATTTCAACGGAGATGATGCCCGTGGTCTGATCCAACTGATCGGAGGCACCTGGGACGAATTCACCAACACCGCCCTGATTGATGTCATCGGAGATCCGGATAATGACCCGGGCAGCGGATGGGATGTGGCAGGTGTCAGCACCGCCACAAAAGATCATACGCTGATAAGGAAGCACTCTGTCGAAACAGGAAATATTTCCATCGGATGGGATACTTCTGCCGGTACTGATGCGGCAAACTCCGAGTGGATTGTTAAACCCAAAGATTTTGTGGAAAATCTGGGATACCCAACACCCAATGCCAGTAACCGGACAGATATCATCAGCATGCAATTACGTGATACCGCCGGCAATCTGGTCAGTAAAGCCGTTACGATCGACTCTGCCAATGCCAGTATAGACATCGAAGTGATTTACAGTGTGGCTTCGCAGATCGATTCGCTGGTACCGGTGATCACGACAGCTCCGGGCGCTACTACTGTACCTGCTTCAGGCGATACGGTTGATTTTACCAATCCTGTGGTCTTTACAGTTACTGCCGAAGACGGCCTGACAACGAGAGACTGGACTGTTACCGTAACGGTAGCCTCCGCACCCAGCACCGAAGCAGATATTCTGTCATTCTCCATCCCGGATCAGACAGGCGACGCAGTAATAGATGCTGAAAACCACACCGTGTCTGTTGAAATGCCTTACAAAACTGATATTACAGCCCTTATACCGGCAATTGAAGTCTCGGCAGGCGCTACCGTTGATC
>WFSC01000387.1 GCA_015486185.1 Bacteroidales bacterium
CAGGAAGGGTTTTTAAAAGTATTTACAAACATCCGTCAACTGAAAAAAGTGGATGCGATTATGTGGTGGATGAAGAAAATTTTTGTGAATGAAGCATTGATTTTTTATAAAAAACAAATGAATTTTTATAGTGTTGATAGTATAACACCCGAAATGGAGGTGATAGGTCATCTATCCGGAGAAGAAGAAATGACATTAAGCCATATATCCACAGAAAATATAACCGATCTGATCCGGCAACTACCCAATAAAATGCGCTTAGTGTTTAACCTGTACATATTGGAAGGTTATACTCATCAGGAGATTTCTGAAATGTTAAAAATATCCGTCGGTACCTCAAAATCTCATCTGCACGATGCAAGAAAAATACTACAGCATAAAATAAAACAATTGGAAATCAACAAAATACGTACGGGCAGAATATGAACGATATCAACAAAGACAACTGGTTTGATTCCGAAATCAGGAAGAAATATAAGGATCATATATCCTCACCTGATGACAGGTTATGGGAAAGAATTAACGCTCATCTGTCCCAAAGTTATATTAACGGTCATCTGCATCTGATACGAATTCTTAGGATTGCAGTTGCTACCCTGGCCGTGATAGTGGCCGGAACTTTTGCTTATTTTGAAATAAACACTTCTGAGAAGGATGCAATAATAAAAGAATTATCGAATGATCAAAAGATAAAAGAAAAATTTCCCTTACAAAACAATACTAACAAATCTCAACAGGAAAATGTTAAAAAAGAATCGGGGTCCATTGTACATAATAAAAATGCGAACACACGTTCTTCTTATCCCAACAAAGTGATTTCATCCCTAAATTCAAAGGATCAGGGAACCATATACGCAATTAATAAAGCCACAAGCAACATACGATATACCATACCCCATGATAATAGCTCCCAACAGAAAAAGTCCGGATCTATACAAAAACCGGAAACCGGAAAACAACATGAAAGACTTTATCCTGTACCAAGGCTCATTTTAAAGCAGGAACGTCAGAAACCTTTTCTTGTGACCTCCTCCGGCAGAACAGGGTCGCCAGCCGGTAATGATATCCTGGCAGCCGGTAAGTACACCTTACATACTACACACCCTGAAAAATACATAATAAAAGACAAGACGGAGCAATCAGTTGTGAAAAGATTTTCTTTTACCCTGTATCTCTATCCGGCTGTTTCATACCGCTCGGTGGCTGATAACAGAGCATTCTCCGTGCCTCCCTACGGAAAATCCTATTTTAACAACAGAGACCGGGCTGTTTTTACGCTATCAGCAGGTGCAGCATTTACTTACTTTGTTTCCCCTAAGCTGAAGATCAAACCAGGACTGTGTTATTCCAATTACTCTTACAACTTTATGACCCAGGGAACGGACGTTCATTATGCACAAGATTACAATTGGTTATATACTTCGGCGGGCAGGATGGATTTCAGATCAAATGTCGTGGATACCACTCTGCAGGAAGCTTTATTACATTCAAAAATGAGATTCTCTTATATCAGTATCCCTTTTGGTGTGGAATATGATATTACACCATTTCTGTTTATAAATGCAGGTATGGATGTAAGTTTTCTGGTTCATAAAGGCCTGCAAATGCAGGCGGAAGACTTTACGGGAGATTTTGAATTTCAGAATGAGGATATTCAAAAACTTTATCCATGGCAAATAAATCTGACTGTGGGTCTTGGGTTTCAACAACTCATAACAAAAAATATGAGTATTATCATCAATCCTGCCATAAGATATGCTCTTTCTACATTGAATAATCAGGCACCCGTCAAAGCATATCCTTATGCCATAGGATTACAAACCGGGTTCAGGTATAAATTTTAATCATATGAATATATAAAAAAGTTTTTATAAAACCCAACCCGTATTCCAATTTCTAATCTTATAAATAGATGATAACATTTACAAAAAGAAAAGAATTATGAAGAAATTCTAAAAGAAAGGACAATTTTTTTTCTAACCCTAAAAATTAAAAAAAATGAAATCACGAGTATTAAGTTCTTTGGGAGTGTTGATGGTAGTAGCTACACTTCTATCTATGACAGGATGTATGAAAAATACGTCAAAAAATGCAATCCTGAAAATGACAGCCTCATCTGTAAAAAAAGGCACGTTGAAATCAGCTAATGTATCCGGACCGATACAATTGGCCTCGGGGTCTTTAAACCTTACAACCGCTTCTATAAATATAGTTAATCTGAAAATAGAAGAAAACTCTGGAAATGATGTAGAACAGCAGGGAGGAAATCAGGATGTAGGGGGCGTCGAAAATGACAAAGCAGCCGAAGGGACTGAAGCATCAGGCTCCGAAAAGAAGAATGAGAAAAATGAAAGTGGCAGTGAAGACATCTATTTGCCCGGACCATTTTCACCGGACATCAGTGGTGGCGAGGCTGTAATAGACCAGGTAAGTGTGTATCCGGGTACTTTTAAAAAAGTAAATTTTACTTTTCAGGTAACCAACGATACTCCTTTTAATGGTCACAGCATAATTATTACCGGTAATTATGTTGCAACCGATGGAACATCCACTCCATTTGCATTAAGTTCTGACTTTGCAAAACAGATACAACTTCCATTAGCTAATGGAGGAATAACCGTACAAGCCAATGCTACCACTACCGTTTCCATTGTCTTTGATCTTACTCAATGGCTGGGAGGGTTAGATTTCAATGGTGCCATTATTACGGATGGAACGATCCTGATAGACAGTTCGCACAACACCGCATTGCTAACACAATTTGAGAACCAGGTATCCGCCAACATTGACGTGGAAAATGAATAACCTCCGGCAAGTTTGAAAGCAGAAGGAAAGAGCAATCCGTGACCGAAACAACGGATTGCTCTTTTTTGCTTATTAAAACCTACTCAAATACTATAAGTAATCTTGACCAGGAGATTCATATTCATATTATCAGCGTTTTATATATTCGTCCCTATAAATACAAGCGGACAAAAGACAGATACAGTAGCGGCAATTCACGATAACAGTCTGCAACTGTTTTATCAGAATGGATATGTCTTTCCCACCGATCCTTTTCTAAGAGGGGATAATGCAGTATCTGACGGAGTTGATGCCTATCAGGCTTTCTCTTTGCGTTTTTCCAAACAAACCCATGGTAACAAAATTTGGGAACAATTATATAATTATCCGGACTGGGGGGGAGGCATTTATGTGGCCGATTTTTACAATCCTGCTGAAATAGGCATACCCATAGCCATTTACGGGTTTTTTAACGCTTCATTTATAAGATGGCGTCTGTTTTCTTTCAACTATACACTGGCATTGGGTTTGGCTTTTAATTGGAAATACTATGGTCCGACTAACATTTACAATCTTTCTATCGGGGCCCCCTTTACTGTATATATTGATGCCGGCATAAATATGGCATACCGGATTGCCCAAAGATGGGATGCTTCAATAGGTGTGTCATTAAGTCATTTTTCAAACGGAGCACTTAAAAGACCAAATAGAGGCATTAATACAGTGGCTCCGAAAATAGCACTAAAATATCACTTTAACCCTGAAAGGTCTGCATTCAACCATCAGGTTATTCCTGTATTTTCAGGTAGTAATGAGTGGCTGATTTCCATTTTCGCAGGGAGTCAGAATATATTAACAGACACTTCAAACATTTCAGTAGAAGACAAATATGAAGGAATCTATTTCCCGGTATTTGGTATCTTAACAGGATATAACAGGTATGTCAGTTATAAATCCAAGATAGGTTTTGGTATGTCATTAACCTACGATGGATCGGTAAATGCCAGGATAGCCATTGAAAATGGCGAACCGGAAGTAATGGATGCCCCTTTTACTGACAAACTGCAGATCAGCATATATCCCTCTTATTCTCTGGTGGTAAATAAGTTTTCTATCATTCTCCAACCCGGTTTTTATATATACAGAAAAAAATGCGCAATTCAGACTCCCCTGTTTTATCAAAGGATCGGATTGAATTATCAGATACATAAAAACCTTGTGGCAGGACTCAACCTGAGAGCCTATAATTTTCATGTTTCCAATTATATTGAATGGAACGTTGGATACAGATTTCCCTGGTAATATATAATTTAACGTTTACTTCAGATTTTCTTCAGAATCAGGAACATATCTTTGTAATGTTAAATCATTAGATAATTAGGAATGAAAACTGCGATTATCATCCCAACAAAAAATGAGGAAAAATATTTGCCGCTGTTGGCTGCTTCCTTGCAGAAACAAACTTACAGAAATTTTTTGGTTATTGTAGCTGATGCATTTTCTACTGATGATACAAGAAAAATTGCCAAAGACTGTGGATTCATAGTTGTGGACGGAGGTATGCCCTTTGCCGGGCGCAACAATGGAGCTGAGGAAGCCATGAAGAGAGGGTGTGATCCCCTCATTTTCATGGATGCAGATATTGTGTTGCCCCATCCCTTTTTTCTGGAAAAAACCCTGCAGGAGTTTAAGACACGCCGTCTTGATATAGCCGGGACCCTGCAAATACCTTACGGCACAAAGCCAATGATGAGTCTTAGACCTTCCAGGAAAGTCATGCATAAAGCTATCTACTGGACATCCAATACCGGCATGCGCATCATGGAGCATTCCAAATATCCCATGATGCAGGTTTGTATGTTTGTCACAACACATGCACATAAGACTATTGGGGGGTTCCAACCCCTTGAATTTGGGGAGGATTCACAATATTCTTTGGAAGGGAGGAAAAAAGGACTAAAATTCGGAATACTGCGTTCCGGTGGAAAAGTGTTTGTCTCTACACGAAGATATGAAAAAAAAGGATTTATTAAATCCGGAAACCTTTTTTTTCTGGCAGGTATAATGTTAGGTCACAGGTATGTGTACGGTAAATGCAAAAAAAAATATTTCGATTAGATGATCAAAAAAATTTCCCGGGCAGCTCTGGATTTTAATAAGGAAATACTTTTTGGGGAATTAGGAGCTATCACCGGCGCTCAGGTATTCGGCTACATTTCTTCAAAATCTGGTAGTTCCCATTCTCTGACAACGATTCTGGTTGTTGCCGGAGCAATGATCGGATCCGCTGCATTCTATCTTGCATCCCGATTTTATCATCAGAAAAAAGCAAAAGAATTTTCGATAAATAAATTTCGTACGGATCTTCTTTATTTTACTCCGGTTGCACTGACATTAACAATAGGGATCTACTATCCTTCTCTGTACTTCCTTGAAAAATATTTTTTAGAAAAAATACATACTATTATTTTATCAACTTTCCTGGCACAAACACTTGCTTTTGTTTTTTTCCTGACAGGAATCAATATATACAGAATCATTTTATTAAAATCTTTTAAAAGAAAGTTGTAATTTGAAGGTTTTCTACAGTTTTTTTTCAAAATCGGGAGTTACCTTTACATACAAGTTTGTTCATAAATCTTATTTTTCAAAACGAAGTTCTTTCAATTTTTTTTTTCTTATTTTGCAAATAAAAATGAAAACATTCCATGGTTTTCCGCTAAAAAATATTAATGCTTTACGCTCCCGGTCAATCATATTTCTTTTATTAATCACTTGTTCCCCTTTGCTGCATGCTCAATTTAATCTGAATTATTATCTCACACATGCATTGAAAGCCAATCCCACTA
>WFSC01000388.1 GCA_015486185.1 Bacteroidales bacterium
CCTCCCTAGGGAGGCAAGAAATATTTTTTGTGTAATGTAGAATCTGATATTTTAGTACTTTGTAAACGAGGTGCTGATATTTTGCTCAATTAAAAAAATGTAAACGATGTCCTGATATATTACATTTAGCTTTTAGCCTTTGAACTTTTCTCCGGTATCGGATGCGGGGTGGAATAATGGGATGATCAGCAGAACCGGATCTCTCCGAAAAATTCAGGCCGGTGAAAATCCGGTTCCGGCGTATCAATAGGGTGCCACGACAGATAGTGTGGCCGTGACAGTTCATCCCCGCATTTGTAAAAATTGGCCCGGAATGTTTTCCCGGTAAATGTATTTACGGTATGGTCGGTGAATACATCTTTTGGTATAATAATTAACAGATTCCAGGAAAAATCACCTGTTTTTTCTTCAAAAGGTGTTACCCCGAGGGATGGATAACGTTTGATGTGACTGAGCAAAGACGGAGGCAGCTTTTCACGGGGTGAACGTGATAAGCCTTTTTCGGCGAGACAGGTACCGATGCAGTTTGTCTCAAAATTATAATAGATCCCGTCATCGCCGGGAGAAACGAAGAACTCCACACAACTGTCTTTCCATACCGGTGCGTTGTCTTCAGTGAAACGGGCACGGATGACTTTTTCGTGAACAAAATATTTAATGCAAATATGATTTGGATCCCAGGCAATGGAAAAACGGACCTCCGGTTTTTCCGGAAAACTTTTCCAGTTGATATGATCCACGGGGTTTTTCTTCAGCGAATCCATGAATTGTGAGAGTTCGTGTACATTGTCAGGAGACAGGGAAGCTGGTAATTTTTGAATGCAGAGTGGTTCCATCTGAGATTATTTTTTTTCGAGTTCTTTCCAGGCAAGTGCACTGGCTCCGAGTATTGCTGCATTGTTTTCAGGGATCAGGGAGTGCAGGATCTTTACCGTTCCCTTAAAAATAGACTGTATCTTTTCGTTGACATATCTTTCGGTGGGTTCAAAAAGATATTTTCCTGCATTGGATAATCCGCCGAAAAGGAAAATAGCCTCCGGACTGGCAAAGGCCACGGAATTTACGATAGATAGCGCCAGCATGTCGGCGGTTTTATCAAAAGCTTCCAGTGCAATAGGGTCTCCTTGTTGAGCGGCTTCGGTGATCATCTTGGATGTCAGCTTATCGGAAGGGACCTTCCGTAACGGACTGGGTGTACGACGCAGGCCAAAAAGTTCTTCCACTGTGCGGACAATGCCGGTAGCAGAAACATAGGTTTCGAGGCATCCCTGTCTTCCACAGCCACAATCGCGGCCACCCGGAACCATAGTGGTATGGCCGATCTCTCCGGCAAAACCGGTATAACCGTAAAGTACTTCACCATTTATTACAATGCCGCTACCCAAGCCGGTACCCAGGGTATATACAATAAAATGCTTCATATCTTTGGCGCCGCCATAGATCATTTCACCCAGAGCGGCAGCGTTGGCATCGTTGGTAAGGACCACGGGAATATCATAATATTTTGACATCAGGTCACATAGCGGGATAATACCCTCCCAGATAAGATTGGGAGGATCTTCAATAGTGCCATGATAATAATTGCCGTTGGGGGCCCCGATCCCGATGGCTTTCACTTCGAATTCACCGGTTACTTTTTGCAACGTTTCCTGAATAGCCTCGTGTAAAGCGGCAACATAGTCTTTGATCTCAGGATAATCGGTTGTGGAAATCCGGTTCTCTGCCAGGATATTACCGTCGCGATCCACGACACCCATTACGCTGTTGGTGCCTCCGATGTCAATACCTACTGTAACATTTTTCATGAGAAAGAATTAACAAATAATGAATTTAGGGTTGAATAACTTTAGTTTCAATTTTGAGGGCATAGAAAGAAAGATAAAGAATATATAGAATAGCTGCCAGTGGTACCAAAAACCCGATACTTGTATTGGTCAGATCCGCCACCTTTCCCATGATGGGAGGAAGGATGGCACCCCCGACAATAGCCGTTATCATCAGACCTGACAATTCGTTGGTACGTTCAGGCATGTCATCAATGGTGATGGAAAAGATCAAAGGAAAGACATTGGCAAAACTGAGGCCGATCAGGGAGATACTTACAATGGCCAGCGATTCCCCGCCCAGCAACAGCAGCAGAATTCCCGTAATGGCAAAAAGCACGGTCAAAATGAGAAAACGTGTGGCCTTCACCCAGGTAAGAATGACGGCCCCGAGAAAACGTCCGGTCATCAACCAGAAAAAGAAAAGACCCGTACCTGCAACACCAAGCTTTTGAATATCAATATTGTATTTGTCGTTAAGATAAAGAGGAATACCCGAACTGAAAGATTGTTCTGCCCCGACATACAGGAAAATACCGAGAACCATAATGAGTACAAAAGGATTCCTCAGGAGTCCGAAACTGGAGCGGAAAGTGGCCGGATGAGAATCAGGCTCTTTTTTCTCATGAATACGGGTAGGGATCAGGATAAGCAGGGTGATAACAATAAAAATCGAATAGATGGGGAAAATGACATTCCATCCTACATGGAAAAACCAGCGGGCCACGATTACCGGTATCAGTGAACCGGATAAAGAACCGATGGTCTTGACAAACTGGGCCAGAGAAAGATTACGTGAGTACCTGCCCGGAGGTGACACATCACGCATGATAGGATTTCCGGCTACCTGCAGGATAGCATTCCCGCTACCCAGCAATAAAACCGTCAAAAGAAGAAATATGTAAGGGAAAGAACCCGGTTCCTGCGAATTCAGTCCGCCTATAATGGGGATAACAAGCCCGATAAGCGCAACGATCAGCCCGAGGACCAGCACATGTTTTTTCCCTTTTTTATCCTGGTAAATGCCCATGGGAATGGACAGGATCAGGAACATCAACAAACCCGTAAACTGGATCAGGGTCGCTGAAAAGTTACTGAGTTCATAATGTTTTTTTGCCAACCCTACCAAAGGACCTATAACATCTCCAAAACCCATGCAAAGAAAAGCAAAAAAAACCGCGGTGGCTTGAATTTTTGAGCTTTTTGTCATTTTGTGTATGATTAAAACGTTTTAGACTTTCAGAAAACAAAAATAATAACTTTTACATAAATTCAAAAGGTAAAAGTAATGATTTTCTTTTTGCTCTCGTAACATATGGTTTTATTATTAACATGAGTTCGAGATAAAAAAACATAAAAATATCCTTCATCCCCAGCCTCCAACCAGTTCCTTTCGGCTGCTTTTACCTCCGTACAGACAGCGGTCTGGTTCATATGGCCCTGTACCAGGTGCCCGTCGAGGAGGCTGTCCTTCTTCATGTTGCGTTCGAGATTGACCTCATCGCCCTTCTGGAGCAGGCCCAGGTTCAGGATGACTAACCCCGGCTTTTAAGCCGGGGATTGAAAGGATAACTCTATAGTAATAGGGACTTTAGTCCCACATTGAGAGTCCCTGGTTTCGATGTCTGCCTTAATCTTAATAAAGGCTGAGGGCTAAAGCCCGGTGTTTATGCCAATGCCTGTGATCCCCGGCCTAAAGGCCGGAGTTACTCAGCCTAAAGGCCAGGTGTACACTGTCTATAGATCGGAACTATGCATCCTTATGTTACTTTCTCCTTTCACAGATAACCAAAGTTTTGCAAAGGTTCGCAAAAGTCAGCACCAAACCGCAAATTCTCTTTACTTCTTCCTTCTGCCTGTTTGACCTTAGCTTTAGCCTTTGAGTTTTTATATTCCTTCACCATAAAAAGTTTACCTGGTGTTATCCTGTACTAAATTCCCCCACCTCCAGCTCCTCCCTCATCGGACACCGTTCCCGATAGCTATCGGGATTGGCAGAGGCGTCCGGGAGGGGTTGGGGAGGAATCAGCAAAAGCAGATCGTAATATTTCCGGTCTTTCCCTATGGATCTTCAGGATCAGTTCCCCGAATAATGTATTGGCCCAGGCAAACCATTTCCGGGTGAAATGTGCCGGATTGTCCTTATTAAAGGATTCGTGCATAAAACCGGTTCCGGCGTGGGTATGCAACAGCATATTAAGGCAATAAGCTATCTCATGTTCATCATTACTGGTGAGTGCGCGGGAAATAATGCCCATAGGCCAGATCATATCAAGTCCGACGTGCGGTCCGCCGATCCCTTCTGCTGCCTTTCCCCTGAAAAAATATGGATTGTCTTTATCCAGTACAAATTTCCTGGTGTTCTGATAAACGGGATCAGAGACCGGCATACTGCCCAGATAAGGCATGCTCAGTAAACCGGGAATATTGGCATCATCCATAAACAATTGATTCCCGTATCCGTCTAATTCGAAAGAATAGATTTTCCCATAATGCAAATGGGGAACAATAGCATATTTAAGCAGGGCGGTTTCCACTTCATCAGCCAGATTCCGGGCCGAAGCAGCCAGTTCTTTTTCCCTGAGCACGGTGTCAGCCATCTCCGCAAGCTGACGCAGGGAAACAACTGCAAAGAAATTGGAAGGCACATATCCCAGGTAGATGGTGGCATCATCAGAAGGCCTGAATACCGAACAGATCATCCCATTGGGTTGCCAGGGATTACCGTAACCCATACCGGCTACGGTGTCTGTCTGTCTGGCGGTCACGCGCATGAAGGAATAAGGTCCGCGGTTCTTTTTACGTTGTTGCACGCGGAAAGTCTGAATAACCAAATGCATGGCCTTTAACCAGTTATCATCCATAAAAGAGGCATCCCCGGTCGATTTCCAGTAACCGTGAGCAAGACGGATGGGATAACATAGAGAATCCACCTCCCATTTCCGCTCGTGCAGTTCAGGTTTCATTTTTGTCAGATCCTTGTCCCATTCGCTTCCCGTGGGTCCTTTGTTAAATGCATTGGCATAGGGATCTATAAGAATACATTTTGTTTGCCTGCGGATAACACCCTGTAATAAATCTTTCAGTTTGTTATCCTTCCGGGCCAGCGGCACATACGGCCACACCTGCGCGGAAGAATCCCGTAGCCACATGGCATTGATGTCTCCCGTGATGACAAAAGTATCCGGCAGACCGTTTTTGACAGAAAAATTTACCGTGGTATCCAGCGTATTGGGAAAGCAGTTTTCAAACATCCAGGCCAGTTCGGGATCGGCAATGTCTTTTTTTACCGACCGGATGGTTTCCTCCACCGCCTCACTGGTAAATTTCCTGTCTTTCAAAGGAGGCCGCCGTGAAACAAAAGTTTTCCTGTGGTTAATTGACCATCCGGACACCTGCACCAGTGTCAGTCCCCCGGCAACCAGTCCTCCGGTTTTTATAAAATTTCTTCTTGTCGTCATATAGTAAAAAATTTTAGTACCCCGTTGTTATCAGCACCCGGCCTCCGCCAATCCCGATAGCTATCGGGATCGTCGGGCAAAGCCTGTGCCATTTCTGCCTTTTGCCTTTTTACTTCTTACTTTATTCCCCCTTTTATCTTTTTCCTTTTATCTTTTTCCTTTTATCTTTTTCCTTTAATCTTTTATCTTTTTTTCTTCCTCCCTAACCCCTCGATACAGC
>WFSC01000389.1 GCA_015486185.1 Bacteroidales bacterium
AATATGATATAAAAAACCTGGCCGGGAAATCCGAAAAAGTGCTGATCAGTGGCATGATCCATGAAAAAGGAAAAAGTGCCATTGTCGCATCCTTTAAGCAGGAAACGGACCTGCCAGGCAAAAGTGTAAAAACCCTGGGAACCAAGGTAGATATTCCTGATCCCAAACTATGGTGGCCCAATGGTATGGGAGATCAACCTCTTTATATACTGGAACTGTCGATATCTTCCAACGGAAAAGTATCCGGTAAAACAAAGACGCAGTTCGGTATCCGGGAGCTTAAACTCGTAAATAACGAGAAAGTGAATGAGTCTCTCAAAGGAATGACACAATGGCGTATAGGCAATGTGACCAGGGCATATCCGTGGACATTTCAGATCAACGGGAAAAAGATGTTTGCCAAAGGGGGCAACTGGATTCCCATAAGCTCATTGCTTAAGCTGGATAAGGATAAATATGAGCATTTGCTGAAGCTGGCTAAAGATGCGCATTTTAATCTGCTGCGCGTATGGGGAGGCGGCTTGTATGAAACCAATGAATTTTATGACCTTTGTGACGAATACGGGATCCTGACCTGGCAGGAATTTTTAAGCAATCGTAACTTTTCACATATCGACCTGGATAATTTTATAGAGGGTGCCAAAGCAACCATTTACCGGATAAGAAATCACCCCAGCCTTACCTTCTGGTGTGGAGGCAATGAATTTAATCCAGACGATCTTGGCAGCAAAGCTGTGATCGACACCCTGGAGGAAGTGCTCCGGGAAATTGATCCCTCCCGTGAATTCCACAGAGCTTCTCCTTATATGGGTGATGACCATCAGTGGCAGGTATGGCATGGCTTGCAGCCCTATACGGGATACGGGGTGGTTCGTCCTTTCCGCAGCGAAGCCGGCATCAACACTTTTCCCGTAATAGAAAATTATAAAAAGTTTACCCCTGAAAAATACTGGTGGCCACCGGATGAAACATATATAGAATACCACGGAGAAAGAAATCCGCGGTTTGCCCATCTGACCAAGCTGGAACGCTATGCCAATGAGTTCGGGGCATCATCATCACTGAATGAATTTATTATGAAGAGCCAGTTATATCAGGCGCTGGCCAATGAATTCAATATGGAGTTCTGCCGGGCCAACAAGTTCCGGAACAGCGGGTTGTTGATCTGGCAGTATAATGATTCATGGCCGACCCTTTCCTGGTCGATGGTGGACTGGTACGGAACGCCAAAACCTTCCTATTATTCGCTGAAAAGAGCCAGTCAACCCCTGGCAGTATCTGCTGATTATAAAACCTATCTCTGGGAGGCAGGGGATACCCTCTCTTCGGATATCTTTATATTAAATGATGATTACAGGGCTTATGATTCATTAACCTATCAGGCAACCCTTTACTCCATCAAAGGAGATAAACTGGCCGGAAAATCAGGCATGACATCTGTAGGATCCAATAAGTCAAATAAGGCCGGTACGCTTCGTTGGCTGGTCCCTGTCTCCTTCAGGGGAAAAACAGTTTTGTTAACTGTCAGATTGAAAAATAATAAAGGAAATATTATTTCGGAAGAAGTTTATCCCCTGGCCGTTAGCAAAAAGCCGGTAAAAACATTACAGGAAGAGAAAGTAAAAACCTGGGATGGTCTGGTGGCTTATTATAAAAAATATTACACCGGGATCTTGAATGAGTTGAATGAGTTGCCGCAGACGACCCTGAAAGCGGATCTCTCTGCCGGTGAAGTGTCCATGGATGCACAGGGGAAAGGTGAACTGCACATAAAACTTTCCAATCCTTCGGATCATATCGCCTTTTTTATCAGGATCCGCCTCAAAGATGATCCGGATAAAGTATATGCCTTTTATAATGATAACTATTTCTCCCTGTTACCCGGAGAATCGAAGGATATAACGGTCAAAGTATCTGAAAGGGCAGGGAAAACAGCAGGCCTTTCTTCGGCTTTTGTGATATCCGGATGGAATATAAAACCTAAAGAAATTCCGGTTACCCTGGGCAAATGATCCGGGGGATCAGGTTGTGGTTTTGTGGTAAAAGGTCAGTGTTTACCGGTTATCGTTCCGTACTAACTTCAACAACATGACGCCATGCGGCATCACCTTCAGGTCCATGCTGCCTTTGAAAGAGCCAAGGGTTTTCTGACGCCACAGATCTCTGACCTTATATCTCTTCCCTTCGAGTTTAAGATCGGCAAAGGTGACCTGCACTTTTTGTTTCTTTTTTCCCAGGTTGAAAACGCCGGCGGCGTATGATCTATCAGCCATCGGTTTGATCCAGTATTGAATATCATCTTTTTCATACACTTTGTCGGCCTGTTTTCCCAACGGATCCTGGTCAACGGCCAGCACTTCATCATTGGTAAGCAGGTTCAGGGTAAAATCATCCAGCCGTGTCAGGTCACAGCCGATGAGGAGCGGAGCTGACAGCAGGCACCACAGGCTGATATGGGTGTATTGCTCATCCGGTGTCAGCCGTGTGGGTCGTATGTGCGGTCCCCAGCCGACCCAGCCGACGACCAGCATATCCGGATCATTCCAATGGCCTGGTGAGGCAAAAGGAGAAGCAATATTTTGTCTGAATCCGATATTGGACATGCTTTGCCAGGTATCGGTAATATCGCCGGTGGTGCGCCACAGATTGCCACCCACTTTGGCACCCCATTCCCATACATGCCCCATACCATACTGGCACATACTGTAAATGATATCCCTGTTTACAGTATCGAGCGCTTTGCGCATGAGGATGTATGGTTTCTGCAACTCTTCAAGAC
>WFSC01000390.1 GCA_015486185.1 Bacteroidales bacterium
ATAATATCTGGACAAATACTTATAACGGTGGCATGGACCTGCGATATGGGATCAATGAAAGCTTTACATTGGATATGACACTGATCCCTGACTTCGGACAGGTACAGTCAGATGATAAAATACTCAACCTTTCTCCGTTCGAAGTGAAATATAATGAAAAACGGCAGTTTTTTACGGAAGGAACGGAATTATTCAATAAAGGAAATATTTTCTACTCAAGAAGGATAGGAGGGAAGCCTGTTGAATATTATAATGTATACAATAAGGTGAATCCGGATGAAACCATACTATCCAATCCCGATGAAACACAACTGATCAATGCAACGAAAGTGTCAGGAAGAAATAAACACGGATTGGGTATCGGTGTGTTCAATGCTGTTACACAGAACATGTATGCACTTGCAAGGAATAGCGAAACCGGTAAGGAAAGAAAAATAAGGACACAACCGGTTGCCAATTATAATATGCTGGTGTTGGACCAAAGTTTGAAAAACAACTCCTATGTAAGTCTGGAAAATACCAATGTGTATCGTTTTGCCGGGAAAGACCTGTACAACTATACCGCCAATGTTACGGCAACTGATTTTCTTCTGAAAGATAAATCCAACAAATATTCCATTGGAGGTCAGGCAGCCCTGAGTCAAAAATATTATGATTCGCTTGATACGGAACTCGGTCACAGGATTGCCCTGAAGGCAGGCAAAACAGGGGGCGCTTACAGGGTAGAGTATAAAACGGAGGTTATGAGTGATACCTATGATCCTAACGATATGGGATTTCTGCGCCACAATAATGAAATATCTCATGAGTTACAGTTAAGTTATAATATGTACAAACCCAAAGGGAAGGTGCTCAGCTCACGTAATGAACTAAGCTTTGAATATTCGGGGATATATAAACCCCGCGCTTTTTCTGCATTTCAGATATCTTTGCAATCTTTTACACAGTTGAAGAATTACTGGTATATTGGAGGAGTGGCAGGGTATTTACCTCTGGGCGAAGATGATTTTTTTGAGCCCCGTGTTCCCGGTCGCTATTTTCATACGGGAAAGAAAGGAAAATTATACGGATGGATTATGACAAACCGCAACAAACCCTTCTCTCTTAGTATGCGGGCCAGTAGCTCCGGAGAATTTACAGAATACAATAAACGGACTTGGGGGATTGATGTAACTCCCGCCTACAAAGTTAGTCAGCGCTTTCAGTTGGCTTTTGAATCAGAGTACAACCGTAAATTCAGGGATATCGGATATGTAGGTAAAAACAGTACAAGGGATTCTGTCTGGTTTGGTATGCGTAACATTAAAACCGTTGCCAATACACTTACAACCAGTTATATATTTACCCGGAACATGTATCTTTCGTTCAGATTGCGCCATTACTGGTCACAGGTAGATTATACTGGAAATTATTACTTTCTGAATCCGGACGGAACATTAAAAGAAATATATAACAAACAAGCCCGCGACATCAATTTTAATACGTTTAATATCGATATGGATTTTGTGTGGCGTTTTGCTCCGGGAAGTGAAATGTCACTGGTTTGGAAAAATTCTATCTATACCATGAGTGACCAGTTGGAGGACGATTACCTGGGTAATATAGGAAATGTCCTTTCTTCTCCCCAGGTAAACAGTTTTTCTCTGAAAATTTTATATTATCTCGATTTTCAACGTCTCAGAAAAGCCTGAGCTGGCAGTTTCCCTGCTGAAAGTATTGATGTTTTTAGACTGAATGATCATTTTTTGCATAAAAAATTTTATGTAGGTTTGTAAAAAAATAAAAATTCAGTAAGCGATGATCCAACGTATTCAAACATTATACCTTACCATAGCATTATTATTTTTAAGCATGATGTTTGTTTTTCCTTATGCTATATTTATTGATCAACAAACTATAAATTACCTATTTGATTTCTCAGGCGTTTATGCACTTGAGAATGGAAATAAAATATTAGGGGTCTTACCCTTGCAAATACTGATCGTGACCGTGCCGGTTATTACACTTATCACTATTTTCCTTTTCAAAAAAAGAGTGTTGCAAATGAGGCTTTGTGTATTTAATATGCTGTTAATGGTCGGTATTTTGATCCTTGCCGGTTATTATATTTTTTATGAAAAGAAAGCTTTATCTGCTCAGGTTTATTATAAGGTGACCCTGTTGTTTCCATTGATAGCCATAGTATTTACCTGGCTGGCTTTCCGGAATATAATAAAAGATGAACTGCTGGTACGGTCGGCCGATCGCATCAGATGATAGTAAGGTGCTCCTCGTCCGTGATCTTCTCGCAATAATAACATTTTAATCGTAACGGCTTTTGAGAGATGATCCTGAATCTGGTTTTTACCGGTTCGTGATTGGTAATACAGGTAGGATTGAAACAACGGGCTATCCCTTCTATCTCGTCCGGTATGGTCAGTTTGTGTTTTTCAACCACCTCATAATTACGGATTATATTTAACTTGGCATCAGGAGCTACAAGTGCGATCTTATTGATCTCTTCTTCGGTAAAAAAGATATCGGAAACTTTTATGATGGCTTTTTTACCATATTTTTTACTTTCCAGGTTCGTTCCGAAAGTGATCTGATTTCCTATGTGTTCAAGGCCTAAAATGTTGATTACGGTAAACAGATTATCAGCAGGAATATGATCAATGACCGTTCCGTCTTTTATTGCGCTTACGCTGAGCTGTTTAGCTTTGTCCATTTTTATTGTTTTATATAACGTCGAGAATTGATGCGATGATGGCCTGTCTGACAAAAACACCATTTAATGCCTGTTCGAAATAATATGCCTTGGGATTATCATCGACATCCCTGTCAATTTCATTGACTCTGGGAAGGGGATGCAGGATCCTTAAGTTTTCCTTGGTATTTTCCAGGGTTTCATTATGCAGGACATAGATGTTTTTTACTTTCTCATACTCCAGCGGATCGGAAAATCTTTCCTTCTGTACCCGGGTCATATATACAATATCTGCCCGGGATATAATATCTGTGAAATCATCATGTTCATAATACTTAATCCCCCTCTTCTCCAGGATCAGTTTATATTCATCGGGCATCCTCAGTTCGGAGGGCGAAACAAAATTAAAAGTGGTATTGTAATTGGAAAGAGCCATTAACAGGGAATGAACGGTCCTGCCATACTTCAGGTCACCTACCATAAAGATATTCAATCCGTCCAGTGTCCCCTGGGTTTTCCGAATAGAGTAAAGATCCAGCATTGTTTGTGTAGGATGTTGATTGGCTCCGTCTCCGGCATTGATCACCGGAACCGGAGAGACTTCACTGGCATAGCGTGCACTTCCCTCAATAGAATGCCGCATAACGATCAGATCCGAATAATTGCTTACCGTAAGGATCGTGTCCTTCAAAGACTCTCCTTTACTGACACTGGAACTCCCTGCCTCGGCAAATCCTATTATTTTTCCACCCAGTCGCTTCACTGCACTTTCAAAACTGAGCCGCGTGCGGGTGGACGGTTCAAAAAATAAAGCCGCTACGACCTTGTTATCCAGTATTTTTCCCGGGGGATTGGATTCAAACAGAGAAGCTGTATCCAATAATCGCTCAATCTCTTCCTGTGTGAAATCATTGATAGATACAAGACTTTTGTTGGCCAGAGAGTTCATGAATATTGAATTATATGCGATAAAATTAATAAAATCAGGTGAAACGAATTCATATTTTTTCAACTTTTATCTTTCCGGTACTGGTAAAAATGCCGGTGATCTTTTCGGTTTTGTTTCTTCTGACCCTGAGTTCTATACGGCATGAGGTGTCAAAATGTTGTTCGAGCAGGGAAAGATGTTCCCTGTTGATAATTTGCATAACCTGGTTCATCTGTTCATAGCCGAAGGTCAGCACCAGCCGGTCTTCAATTATTTTTTCAATGATCCTGGCATGTTTGATCGCATCACGGGCTGCCGTTTTATATGCCGTATGAAGTCCCCCTGTGCCAAGCAGAATACCCCCGAAATACCTTACTACAACAATCATTGCTTCGTATAGTCCGGCAGAAAGGATCTGTTCATATATAGGCCTGCCGGCAGTGCCGGAAGGTTCGCCATCATCACTGTATCTGAAAAAGTCGCTTTCCGGATCCAAACGAAAAGCATAGCAGTGATGACGTGCATCATAATACTTTTTCTTTAAATCATTAAGCTTGTTTTTTGCTTCCCTTTCTGACAATACCGGCCAGGCAAATGCCAGAAATCTGCTGCCCCTGTCCCTGAATTGTCCGGTGGACGGAGAACCTAACGTCAGATATGTATCATTGCCTCCATTCATTCAAACTTCGAATATAATATATAAACTGATAAGTGAGAGAAAAAATCCAAACCAGTTGACAGTATTTAACCGCTCCCTGAAAAAGAAAATGCCTGTTAATACCGTTAAAATAAGTATCCCGAGATTGTTGATGGTAAAGATCAGTGAGCTGGCAAGAAAACCTGTATTGAGGGCCTTGATGAAAAAATAAAGTGAACCCAGATTGGCAATACCTAATAAGATCCCGATCAGTACAAGCAGAAAAGAAATACGTTCCCTGACCCTTTTTCTTTCAGTTATTTTCATAAGCAAACCGGTAAGAAATGATATCAGAAAAACAAGGGTACTGAATACAAGAATGTTTTCTTTTTGGAGATAACTTTCCTGTGTGTACTTGACCAGGGTATCTACCGCCCCCATGCCGAAAAAAAGAATGACAGGCAGAACAAAGGCCTGTCTCTTTCCCCTTTCTTTCTGATAAATGGTTAGAAACAGGGAAGTCAATGCCAGTAAAATACCTGAAATCTTACTCATGCCTATACTTTCGTGATAATACAGTATGCTGAAAGTAATGGGGTTGGCAACGGATATCTTAGCCGCTATGGTACTGATCCCCATTCCTGCTTGCCTGACGGAAAGGTCGAGAATACGAAATAATATTATAAATAATATACCAATGATCAGTGCTGCAATTATTTCACCGCCTGCCGGAGGAGCCATGGAAAATATTTCCTTTTTCGTAAGAAATAATCCCAGCAAGAAGGCCGTAATGTAATTTATGATAATTGCAGGAAAGGCACTATATCCTGTACGGTCTATCAGCTTGAAACAAATGACAATAGTTATGCCCGAAAGTATGCTTAGTGACAGGAAGATCATCTTTTACGTTTAGATGATCAAAAATAAGAAAAAAACACGGGCAGTACTGTATGCCTGAAATAGCTTTGTGTCATAACTGCTTTTACAAAGATGTTTTCTAAACAAATTAAAGAAATTGATGGAATATAGTGAACAATATAGAAGAATATTTGTTAAAATTGTAAGAAAAAAGCCGGGTTAATTGTTTTAGAACCCCTAAAAGGAAATTTTAAACGATTAAACCCCTGGTTTTATATCTTAATATTGTTGCTGAATTAATGGATATTATCAAAAAATGAAAAAGACATCACTAAGTGATATCGCCAAAGCTCTTGGCGTTTCCAAGGCCTTGGTCTCTCTTGTTTTGAATGACAGGGGGGATGAAGTAGGGATCAATAAGGAAACGCAGAAAAAGGTGGTCAGGATGGCCCGCAAAATGAACTATAAACCCAATATGGTAGCCCGTGGTTTACGACTGGGAGCTTCCAAAACCATAGGTTTGATCATACCGAATATTGCCAATCTCTTTTTTGCACGTATAGCCAGGGTTATTGAAGATGAAGCCGGAAAATACGACTACAGGGTGATGTCCGTAAGTTCAGATGAAAATCCTGAAAAGGAAACAGGTCTGATCAAAGTATTACTGGAGAGGCAAATTGACGGGTTGATCCTGGCCAGTTCACTGAAAGACCGGACCGAGATCATGAACCTGAAAAGGGACAGGGTTCCGTTTGTATTGATCGACCGGCATTTTCCGCAGATAAAGTGTAATTATGTAATTACAGATAATTACCATGCTGCCTACAACGTTGTAACCCACCTGATAAACCAGGGATTTAAGAAAATAGGCCTTCTTAAAATAACACCTGCCTATCTGACACCTATTAAATTACGTTTTGAAGGATACCGGGATGCTTTGCACGATCACGGGATCCGTTTTGATAAACGGCTGGTAAAAGAAATACCATTCGGCGGGATCAAAAATGTAATGGAACAGTCTCTGACCGAATTATTATTCAAACCGGTGAGTGCCGATGCCCTGTTTTTTCTGAATAATGATCTGACCATTGCCGGCCTTGGCGTGATCAGTACACTGGGACTGAGAATACCCCAGGATGTGGCTATCGTTAGTTTTGATGATCTGGAATTGTTCCGGTTACTTTACCCTCCTGTTACCGCGGTGGCTCAACCGTGGCAGGAAATGGCCAAGGAAGCCGTGCGTATCCTGATAAAAGAGATCCAGTCACCGGGAAAAAACAATAATAACAAAACACAGATCATGCTTCCGGCCAGACTGGAAGTCAGAAAGTCCTGTTCCAAATTTTAGATTATTGTCATATACTTCAAGAAAAAATCAGATGAAGCATATTCTTTTTCTTTCAGGTGTTTTTTTTGTTGCATTCTCATGCTATGCCCAGGAGATTAATTCTGTTGTTATCAGAACAAAACTGGGCCGGCAGGCAGAAAGCTTTCTGGAAGGCTACGGAAAGAAAATCAAAGGACAGGAAATTTTATACCATAGCAATAGAAAAGATTGCAGAAAGGCCCTGATTACCCGTGCTACCAATGGTAATATGGCCGTGATTTGGAAAACCGCTCCGGTACCGGAAGGATATCAGAAAAAAATACTGCAGTTTATGTGGATCGCCGGACTGGATCTGAACCATGGAGATCATGTGTTCCGGCTTGATGTCAACGGAAAACACTTGCTCGATCTGCATGGAGGAAAAGCTTTCAGACCTGATGTTTCAGGTTCAGATGGGAGCCGGCTCTCTTTTTATGTTATGTCGAAAGACCAGTTCGGAGATGCATTTGGCTATATGGTATTGACCCTTCCTGTTTCTTTGGTTGAACCTGGAAAACCTGTCCGGATAAGGATTACGGGTGGAAAGGATAACTCTCCTGCCTGGTATATGACATTTTTCTGCACTGACGCGGTACATTATCTCAGAGAACAAAGTCGGAAAGAAGGCTGGC
>WFSC01000391.1 GCA_015486185.1 Bacteroidales bacterium
AGCGGTGTATATAACAGGATGATAAAAGCCTTCAGCGCATTTGCCTTAACCAGGTCGGCGCCTGCCCCCAGCACCAATCCCGCCAGGAGGAAAAAACCTACTCCTGCCTGTATAAAACCGCCATACATGCCGATAAAGAAGAACAGAATAACCAGAAAGAATTTTCTTTTCCGGGTTAGCTCTATATTTCTTCCCTGCAGCCACCGTTCGGGTTTATAAATAATGATCGCCAGCATGATCACCAGTAACACCCCGATGGTGCGTCTCATGATCTGCTCATTGAGATGGATGGCAATACGGGCACCCGCAACGGCTCCCAGTATAGCCGGTAGCGCATAAAAAAGTCCTTCGCGGAAGGAAAGCACCTTTTTCTGCCGGAAACCGGTCACACTGACAATATTCTGCAGCAGGATGGCAATCCGGTTGGTTCCGTTGGCCACATTGGCCGGCAACCCGAGAAACATAAGAAAAGGAAGGGTGATCAGGGATCCGCTCCCGGCCAGCGTATTGATAAATCCGGCCAACAGCCCGATACCTATCACAGCAGGATACAGATACCAATCCATCATATTTCCACCTTTACCGGAGAGCCATTTGAAAGAACAGGAAACAACTGACAATAAATAACAAACGTATCCCGCGGATTACCATAGTATTACTCCGTGATGAATTTGGTGATTCCGGTAATTAAAAGATACATGCTCTTTATCATTCTTCTTCAGGATAAAGAATATCACGAAGGGAAGCCTGCAGGTTATCAATAAGAGACTGATCCTTTATGACATAGTCATTCATACCCAGCCTGGCCAGTTCGAGTACCACGCCACCGCTATCCTGGCCCGAGAGCATAATGACCGGCATATCCGGATAACTTTCCTTGATACGACGGAACACTTCTTTTCCGTTCATCACCTGGTCATCCTGTTTTAGAAATAAATAATCGAGTACAACTACGTCCGGCTTTTCGCTCATGGCTTCCAGACATTCTTCTCCGTATTTGAATACTTTAACCAGATATCCTTCCTTCGTAAGTTTTTTCTGAACAAGATTCAGGATAAACGGGTCGTCATCAACAACGTAAATGAGTTTTTTTTCTTCCATCCGTCAGAAAGTCGTTTTAGGATTTTCCCTATAAAATTAATAAGAATATACCAAATAGCAAATATTCCCCCGGAATATGCTTCTTCCGGTTTCAATCCGCTTATCTTTTTTAATCGTTTACCATGCAAAAAGCGGCCGGCCGGACATCATCTCATTGGTTTGTTTTTTCACTTCCCCGATCACTGATTCATCTTCCAGATTCATGATTACCCGGTCGATCATATCCACGATGGTCTTCATATGTTCTTCTTTCAGTCCGCGGGTAGTAATAGCCGGCGTACCTATCCGCAATCCTGAGGTATGCAAAGGCGGACGGGTATCGAAGGGCACCATATTTTTATTAACGGTAATATCTGCTTTGACCAGGGTATTCTCCACCTGTTTTCCGGTGATCTCAGGGAATTTGGTGCGCAGGTCAATAAGCATGGAATGGTTGTCTGTCCCGCCCGAGATCACCTTGTATCCTTTAATAATAAATTCTTCGGCCATCACCCGTGCATTTAACTGAACCTGCTTCTGGTATTCCTTAAAAGAAGGCTCCAATGCTTCTCCGAAAGCCACGGCTTTGGCAGCGATGACATGTTCCAGGGGCCCGCCCTGAGTACCCGGGAATACGGCAGAGTTAATAATGGAAGACATCTTACGTATCACCCCTTTTTTTGTCGTTTTCCCCATGGGGTTGTCATAATCCTTGCCAATAAGAATGATCCCTCCTCTTGGTCCGCGCAGGGTTTTGTGAGTGGTGGAAGTAACTATATGGGCATATTCCAGCGGATTGTCAAGGAGGCCTGCAGCTATCAGTCCTGCCGGATGGGCCATGTCAATCATCAACAGGGCTCCCACCTTGTCTGCTATCTCCCGCATGCGTTTGTAATTCCACTCCCTTGAATAGGCGGAAGCGCCGCCTATGATCAGTTTGGGTTTTTCCCGTAAGGCGATCTCCTCCATTCGATCATAATCCACCAGTCCCGTATCAGGGTCCACCCCGTAGGCCACGGGGTGATAAAGGATACCGGATGAGTTGACGGGTGAGCCGTGTGATAAATGACCACCATGTGAAAGATCCAGACCCAGAAAAGTATCGCCTGGCTGCAATACGGCCAGCAGTACAGCAGCATTGGCCTGGGCTCCGGAGTGAGGTTGTACGTTTACATATTCGGCATCAAATAACTCCTTCAAACGGTCAATGGCCAATTGTTCGGTCTGATCTACAAATTCACATCCTCCGTAATACCGGTGTCCGGGATAACCTTCGGCATACTTATTGGTCATGACTGATCCCATGGCGTCCAGCACCTGCCGGCTTACAAAGTTCTCTGAAGCAATTAGTTCCAGCCCGTTTTTCTGGCGCTGGTATTCTTTTTGTATCACGTCAAAAACAAGTGCATCTTTTTTCACGACAACAGATTTTTTGATTTCCAACAAAGGTAAACGGTATGCGGAGAGAAAAAAAATTTTGGGGGATATTTTTCATTTAACCGATTTTTATGTTACTTAGTGTCAGTATTAACCCTTAAAACATTTATATTATGGATTATTCTGTTAGCTATTCTTCCGGGAATTTTTTCAGCACTATCGGCGTCGGTGGCGCCATTTTGTATCTGGCCATTCTTATCCTGTTGATCGCTTCCCTGTGGAAGATTTTCAAAAAGGCCGGCAAACCGGGATGGGCCTCCATTATCCCCATCTATAATATTATTGTCTGGCTTGAAATTGTAGGAAAACCCTGGTGGTGGATTCTTTTGATTTTCTTTGTGCCGGTTGTGGACATTATTCTTTTGATCATTATGATACATTTATTATCCAAAAGTTTTGGCAAAAGTGGATGGTTTACAGTAGGTCTATTGTTTTTGGGTATCATTTTTTACCCCATTCTTGCTTTTGGCAAGGCCAAATATGTTGGTCCGGCCGGAGCAAAATAAAGGATGATCGTTGATCGTTGAACGAGTTGAACGATGAACTATTCTTCGCTCACCTGTACCAGTACTTTACGGTAAGCGGCGAAGATCCTTGATTTTGAAAGGATCCCAACATATTTGTCGCGGTCGATCACCGGCAGGTTCCAGGCTCCGCTCTCATTGAATTTGCGTAGTACCGTTGCCATGGTGTCCGTCATATAGATATACCGCGGGGGACTGACCATGAGGTCGCGTACCGTCACCTTATCATACAGGTTCCGGTTAAACATGATCTCCCTGACATTATCCAGCATAACCACGCCCAACATCACGCCGTTATCATCCAGTACGGGGAAGATATTTCTTCTGGAACGGGAGATGATTTTTACCAGATCACCGAGGGTATCATCCGGTTTGACGGTGAGCAGGTCTTTTTCAATTTCCCTTCTCCAGTCCATCAGGGTCAGTACAGCATGATCCTTATCATGGGTGATCAGCTCTCCCCGTTTTGCCAGCCGTTTGGTATAGATTGAATAGGGTTCGAAATAGACAATGGTCAGGTAGGAGGCAGTAGCAGCCAGGATCAACGGGACCAGCAGGGCATATCCTCCGGTGATCTCGGCGATCAGGAAGATGCCTGTCAGCGGAGCATGCATCACGCCGGCCATGAGACCGGCCATGCCCACCAGTGAAAAGTTCACATCAGAGACATGGAGCCCGGGAATGAGATTGATCATCCGGGCCAAAAAGAAGCCGCTGATACCTCCGGTAAAAAGAGCCGGGGCAAAAACGCCTCCCACTCCGCCGGCACCGTTGGTTACGGCCATAGCTATCACTTTCAGCATAAATATCAATCCGACATAGAGCAAAAACCATCCCGTATAATCTTTAAGAAAATAAAAGGGACTGTTGGCTACCAGCGCATACACATTACCGTTCAACAATGATCGTATGGTCGTATAACCCTCACCAAACAGGGGAGGAAAAACAAAAATGAAAAGGCCCAGAGCCAGTCCGCCGGCCAACAACCTCACCCACACATGATCAATGGCGCTAACAACACTTTCCACTTTCATAGACATTCTGGTAAAATAAAGGGAAACCAGCCCGGCAAACACCCCCAGCAGAATATAAAAAGGGATATCCTTCAGGAGGAATGGATCTGTGATATGAAAACTAAAAATAGCTCCCTGCCCCATTAAAAAATAGGCCACCACGGCAGCCGTTACCGAAGATATCAACAACGGCACAATAGAAGAGAGGGTCAGGTCGAGCATTAATATCTCCAGGGTAAAGATCACCCCGGTCATAGGAGCCTTGAAAATCCCTGCGATAGCACCTGCAGCGCCACATCCCAGCAACAAGGTACGATGTTTATAGTTCAGGTGCAGCCATCGTCCCAGCGAAGACCCCAGTGAAGCCCCGGTAAGCACAATAGGGGCTTCTGACCCGACCGAGCCGCCAAAACCAATGGTCAGCGCACTGGCCACCATAGAAGAATAATTGTTATGCGATTTCAGGATGCTGCCTCTTTTGGATATGGCATATAATACCCTGGTAACACCGTGACTTATATTGTCATGGACTACAAAGCGAACAAAAAGCCAGGTCAGAAAAATACCAATGGCCGGATAGATAAAATAAACATAATTGCTTTGTTCAAGGTGTAATCCATGGGTAAGCCAATGTTCCGTAAGATGAATGATATTTTTCAGGATCACTGCAGCCAGTCCGCTGAGGATACCGATCACAAGACTTAACAAAAGAAGGAACTGTCTTGGAGGGATGTGTCGTGTCCTCCACAGGATCAATCTCCCCAAAACATTTTTTTTCTTTCTCTTCATGGCGGTGCAAAAGTAAAAGAAAATGTTGATCTGTGACCGTTGACCGATGAACAATTTGATCAACGTTCAACGATCAACGATCACCGTTCATCGTTCTTCTCAGTCTTCCGAGAAATGTTTCACCATTTCCCGGTATTTGGAGAAAACATTGGCCCGGGATACGAAACCAACATACTTGCCTTTATCGAGAACAGGGAGATTGTAATGTGCCGAGTTCTGAAATTTATGGGCTACTTCTTCCATCGACTCATAAGGAGACACTACAGGCCGGGGCATGAACATCAGATCCTTGACATATACTTTTTTATACAGGTCTCTTTTAAACATAATATGCCTTATATCATTCACCCATACGACGCCCAGCATATTGTTATCA
>WFSC01000392.1 GCA_015486185.1 Bacteroidales bacterium
ATGACAAGCCTTACAGAAATTATAAATAAATTAAAATCTACGTAGTTGCCTACGTAGATTTCAGATTTAAGCATCCACAAGTCTTTCCTTTGAGGGGAAATGGGTCTTATGTTTTCTCTGCCAGATAAGTCCGTAAGACAACAAGGTTAACAAAACAGCCAGTCCCAACACAACCCCCAGCAAGGGTAAATCCCCTATATCCTGCAACCAGAAGGCAAGTAATACAAACAGCAGATTGACAGACAGCAACACCCCGGTAGCCTGGATATGGGACAATCCAAGGTCGAGGAGGCGGTGGTGCAGATGCCAGCGGTCTGCCTCAACAACCGAATGTCCTCTAATGATACGCAAAAGAAAAACATGCAACATGTCAACAAGCGGGATGATCAAAATGGTAAAGGCCACCACTGCCACCGAAGATATTTTTGCCGGTCCACTGACCACCTGGTCATATTCCATAAACTTTACAGCCAGCACCCCAAGCATCAGGCCCAGGATCAATGAACCCGTATCACCCAGAAAGATCTTGTTGGGGCCGTGCGATAGATTAAACCGGAGAAAAGCCACCAGACTGCCGGCAAGGGAAAAACCGCCTACTGCATAATCAATATGTCCCGTTACCAGGAACCATATCCCGAAAATCACCGAAGCCAATACCCCCACCCCTGAGGCCAGTCCGTCGATCCCGTCAATCAGGTTCAAACCATTGGTGATCACAACAAACACAAACAAAGTAAACAACACGCTGGCAACATATCCTATCTGATAAATCCCCAGAAAACCATAAAAACTGGTCATGCGGATATCTCCCAACATGATCACCACGGAGGCGGCCACGATCTGTCCAATAAGTTTTTTGACCGGATCGATCACCAGGATATCATCTTTTATTCCTATAAAAAAGAGCAGGATAAGTCCGGTAAATATATACAGCAGTTCCCTGTTCCCTTCACCCGGAACAAAAACGGCAGAGGCAATGGAAAAGCCGATAAAGACAGCCACACCGCCCAGTGTCGGAGTATCCCGTTTGTGGGAGGAACGTTTGTTGGGCCGGTCGTACAGGCCTTTGGCCCTGGCCACTTTCAGGATAGTGGGGATGGATACCCAGGTAAAGAAAAGGCCAACGAGAAAAGCAGCCGGTATAAACCACCCCGGATATATACTGATACCAAAATGTTTCAGAAATTCATCCATCTCTCCCACTTAACCATACAAAGATAATCATTCTCTTCCAACCCTTTTGATAACAAACTGAGCTGTCAAACGGGTACGTTGTGAAACAAATGTAAGGCAGTCTTTCAACTTATCCCGCATCATTTCCTCTGTATAATGCCGGAAGGTCAGTAGTTCGGCATCACGGTTAAAATACACTTCAAATATTTCCTGCAGCTCTTTAACCCTCTCCATAAAGTTTTCTCCCGGATCATCAATGCAGAAAGAGACACTGATGGCTGAGATCTGTACCAGCGATATGTTGAATCTCCATTCCCGGAAGAGTCCGAAAAGATCTTCCAGGTGTTGATTCAGGACAAAGGAATAATCCCGCGGGAATACCGACAGCAGTATCTGCCGTTCTTTCCGGATGTAAACGGGCACATGCCGGACCATTTCTTCAAAGTCCCAGATAGTAGTGCCCGCGTTATCCGGGGTATGGAGTCCCCGCACTACCAGGGGAATATGTTTATTACGCAAGGGTTTTATGGTTTTCGGGTGGATCACCTTGGCCCCGAAGAAAGCCATCTCAGCCGCTTCCTGATAAGAAATCCCCGGAAGATGAACAGCATCGGGACATATTTTCGGGTCGGCATTCATTACCCCCGGGACATCCTTCCAGAGCACCACTTTTTCGGCCTGTAAAATACTGCCCAGGATGGCAGCGGTATAATCCGAGCCCTCCCGCCCCAGGGTAGTGGGTTCTTTTTTTTGGGTCCCGGCAATATATCCCTGGGTCAGGAACAGACCGCCGGCAGAGGAAAATGCCTGCTTTACATGCATGGCAGTCATATCCCATAACACTGTCGCTCCACCAAAATGCTGATCGGTAATAATGATCCTCCTGATGTCGGTATGGACAATATCCGGAAAACCCGGTTTCAAAAAAGAAAAGATCACTGCCGAGGAAAAACGCTCTCCAAATGATGCAATCCGGTCATGCCATTGCTCAAAGGGAGGCAAATTAGTGGATTTTACAACCTTATCCAGTTCCTGAAAAAGATTTTCCAGTTTTTGCAAGGCCGCATGACGATAACGGGAATCTTTAAAAAGTTCCGTTACGATCCCCTCATGATAGGTTTTCAGTTCCCTGATAAGCGGTTCGGCTTCATCCGGAACATGCATATCATCCACTTTCCATGTCAGGGCAGCTATTTTTTCCAGCACACTTGTCGTCTTGCCGAAAGCGGATACCACTACGACCAAAGGGCGTCCGGCCCGGCGTACCATCCCGGCCATCCTGCGAATGCCTCCGGCATCTTTCAATACTGATCCGCCAAATTTATATATCAGCACTTATCCCTGTTTCCGGCAAAAGTAATAAACATCCTTTATAACAATACCACGCCTCAGGCAGTTGCCGGTGAGATATTTTGTTAAAAATCCTTAAGCAACATTGTACCAGTAAAATAATCTATTAATTTAGCAGTTACTTTTAATGGGTTATGAATTTGATCTTAGACATAGGCAACAGCCGGGTAAAAGGCTATATTTTCAAGGAGGAAAAGATCGCACATCAACAGGAAACAGACGGGGATGTTATCCCCCTGGTGAAAGATCTTTTGCATCGTTTTCCAGAGGTCCGTTATGCCATTGCTGTTTCTACCCGTAAATCGGATCCTGAACTTTCCACGTATCTGCATCATCTTAACCGGTTTATTGAGCTGGGTCCTGAAACACCCTTGCCCATCCGGAACCTGTATGACACCACCGATACGCTGGGATATGACCGTATTGCCGGGGCTGTGGAAGCCCATGCCCGCTATCCCCGGAAGACAGTCCTGGTAATCGACGCCGGCACAGCCATAACCTATGACCTGGTAACGGCTGCCGGCGAATTTTCAGGAGGGAATATATCTCCGGGGCTTGCCATACGTTTCAGGGCACTCGCTACTTTTACCGATAGACTGCCTCAGGTGTCGGCAAAAGACACATTCCCCCTGGTTGGGAAAACCACGGAAGAAGCTATCATAGCAGGGGTTGAGATGGGTATAATAGCTGAGGTTGATGGTATTATTGATATTTTCCG
>WFSC01000393.1 GCA_015486185.1 Bacteroidales bacterium
CATTTCAGGACAGTATGTGCCGTTGCTTCTCCGGGGAAATGTTTTTCAAAAAATTTTCTGAAAAGAAAAGCCTCCTTTGTGTCGGGCGTATTATAGGGATACCGGATGGCAGCTTCTGCAAATTCCGGGTCGGAGACAGATTGTTCGGCATATTCCACCACACTGTCTATCCAGCTATAGCCCACACCGTCACCGAACTGTTCCTTTTGCCTCCACAGGATATGTTCCGGCAGCCAGGGATCCTTTGTGTCGTCAAAGGCTTTTCGCAGTACATATTTTTCCGGTTTACCGATAAGGCGGTTGGGGCGTTTTTCCGGTGGACGGATAGTAATGGCCGTCTCCAGGAAAGAGAGGTCAAGGAAAGGTACACGGGCTTCGATGCCGTGGGCCATCGTCGATTTGTCGGCCCGCAGGCAGTCGGCGGTGGAAAGACGCAGTACCCGCTGTACGGTCTCTCGCTGAAACGCTTCATCCGAAGGAGCATTGTGAAAGTAAAGGTATCCCCCAAAGATCTCGTCAGAGCCTTCTCCGGATAAAACCACCTTTATGCCGGCTTCACGTATCGCCTTGGACAGAAAGTACATGGGAGTGGCTGCCCGCACCGTGGTGACATCATAAGTTTCCAGGTGCCATATTACCTTCTCCAGCGCTGCCAGTCCTTCTTCGATGGTGAAGATCACCTCGTGATGGATGGTGCCCAGGAAAGCGGCCACCTCCCGTGCGGCGATCATATCCGGCGCATCCGGACTTATACCTACGGAAAAGGAATGCAACGGCCTGTCACCCATCAGTTTCCTGGTGATGGAAGCCACCAGGCTGGAATCAAGGCCACCGGACAACAACACGCCCAGGGGCACGTCACTCATCAGTCTTTTCCGTACCGAAGCGATCAGGCTTTCCCGTAAATGGACGGGATCATATTTTTCCACGGCCACTTCCGGATCTTCCCAACGGGGTTTGAAATAACGGACAAACCCCGTTTCGGGGGTGTAATAATATCCGGGAGGAAAGGCTTTCAATTCCGTGACATAATCATGGATGGCTTTCATCTCGGAGGAGAAATACATCCTGCCTTCTTTGTCAAACCCGTAGTACATGGGTTTGACCCCGATGGGATCGCGGCCTGCCATGAAGCTTTTTCCGTCCATCACGACAAAAGCAAATACACCGTCCAGCATGTTGCAGAAATCCGGACCATATTCTTCGTAAAGATGAACGATCACCTCACTGTCACAGTGGGAGTGAAAGGTATGACCTTTTAAAACCGTATTTCTCAGCTCTTCATGATTATAGATCTCCCCGTTATGGATTACCCACGCGTCATGGCAACCCTGTATCGGTTGACGTCCTGTTTCCAGGTCAATGATGGACAATCGCTCATGAGCAATCACCGAACCGTCGGCAAACTGCTTTACATCAAATTCGTCGGGACCCCGGTGTTTCATCCTGCGGCTCAGGATCCTGATGTCTTCTACCAGTGATGGTCCTGCAATGGAAATAATACCACACATGTCTTTTTGTTTTATATTACGAGGCAAAAATATTGATTTGTTACTAAATTGAAGAAATAATTTAACAGAAAATATAATTATTTTTATTTTAATTATAATTTATAATATATTTGTGCTGATAAGTAATAATATGTTAAATTTTATACTTTTTAATCATGGAAAATTTACGAATTGACAGTCTGGACAAAAAGATCCTGGAGATCCTGATGGAGGAAGCCCGTACGCCTTTTCTGGAGGTAGCCCGGCGGTGCGGGGTGTCGGGGGCAACGATCCATCAGCGGGTGAAGAGCCTGGAACGCAGGGGGATCATACAGGGTACCTGTTACGAGGTGGATCCCAGGAAACTGGGGTACCGGACCTGTGCTTACATTGGCATTTATCTGGAGGAGGCCCGTCTGTATGAACAGGTGGTAGAACAACTCAGGGAGATCCCCGAGATCACGCAATGTCATTATACCACGGGAGTGTACTCTATATTTATTAAAGTCTATACTTACGACAACGAGCATTTGAAAAAGGTGTTGTCCGACAAACTGCAGGCCATACAGGGCATTGCACGTACGGAGACTTTTATCTCCCTGGAGGAGAGTTTCAACCGGCAGGTGGCGTTGCCTGGAGGAATGAGTAAATGATTGAATGATTGAATGATTGAATGAGTGAATGAGTAAATGAGTGAATGATTGAATGATTGAATGAGTAAATGAGTGAATGAGTGAATGAGTAAATGAGTGAATGAGTAAATGAGTAAATGAGTAAATGATTGAATGAGTGAATGATAGTGAAGGTTAGGTATTACCGGGAGAGTCTTGGTATTTATTGCCATGAAAACCATGGCTGGAGCTTATTGGAATAAAATACATAAATGCCCGGGCAAACAACCGGCAACTATTTTCTACTGAGGCGCCTACGTAGAAATTTTTCAGATCAGTCCTTACGCGTTGTACCTCAATAGCTTACAAGCCTCTGATTTTTAAACATAGTCAATAGGTTGTATCCGCTCTGACAATTTATGACGTTTTTATTCTTTTGCTAAATAGACAGTAATCTTTTTTATGCCGTTTTCCGGTATACCCCATATTCTTACATAATCCACTTTGTCATCTTCATTAACAAGGCCGTCCTGGTTAACATCCATGAATTTCAAATCACCAATTTGAGAGGGTTGTTCTTGTTGGGGGCTCATGTCGATGTCTTCCTGACTTTTAAAGATCCCATTCACGATGTATCCGTTAATGACATTGACAGCTCCGTCCCTGTTAGCTAAAAAATAATATACTACCTTTCTGCTCCCGTATAGCAAAGCCTCTCCGTTTTCATCCGTAGTTAGCTCCTCAATCAATTCCTTCTTACCGGATACATCTTTATATATCATTATTTTTGCATCCGGAGCTAATTCTGCAGTGGGATTCTCTGCAGACCTGTTTGTGCAATCATAAACTGTAAATTTCACTAAGGGAAGAAGAACGGATACAGTATAATAGTTAATATTTTCCTTGTCTTCTGACGTAACTGTGTAGTCAACAGGATCGGTAAAGTCCGTAATAGCTTTTGAAGGGGGATAGATAACCGCACCTTTTGATATTTCTATGGTAGGTATCAGTTTCTTCAAATCGGTATTTTCAGGTGCGTTGATTGTCCCTTGATTTCCCTCAAATGTAACTTCTCCAAAGTCAAAGCTCATTTTTAAAATTAAAGCTTCATTGTTCTTCTGACAAGCAGCCGGAAAAAGCAGAAAAAGCAGGGTTAGAATTTTGATCTTCATTGTATTCCTTCTTTGTAAGATGAATGGTTTGTAATGGTTGGCATATGGTAAGCGGAGGACATTACCATCACTTGCTTTGAAAACAAAAATAGTAAAAAATGTTGAAATTTCTATTCGGATTTTATTTTAAGCTTTAGCCTTTGAGCTTTTTCCTCCCGGCACCAAGCATCCAGTGTCTAGCATCCGGCAAACGGATAAAGCGATAAAGAGATGGTGAGAGAGTGGGAGAATGATAAAATGAGTAAATGAGTAAATGAGTGAATGATAGAATGCTTTGTCTGCAGAAGCTCCGGTCCCTGAGTGATTGCGGCCTTGGACGCCGAAGGCGGCTGCAATTGCCTGCCTGCCGGAAGGCAGGTATCGAAGGGAGCAACCAGGAACCATGAACCAGGGACTTGAAACAAGTATCAGTAGGAGTAGGGGACGGTAAGCAGAAAATTTTATATTTTCATCCCCAACAAAAAACATCAATGTTGTGAAAAAAG
>WFSC01000394.1 GCA_015486185.1 Bacteroidales bacterium
CTTTACTGTTTACCGCTTCTGCCATCTTCCATCCCGTAAGTTTTGTGAAAGCCGGATTTACCCAGTCAATAGTCATTACATGGTTGGTGATGGCAATGGCATTGGCAGTTGACTGAATGGCTGCAAGCAGTATGGAATTTTGTTGTTCTGCCAGTCTTACCGGGGTAATGTCGCGAAGTGTAAACAAGAAGGAAGGTTCCCGGTACCATTTGATTTCCCTCGCTTCGACTTCAATATATTGTTGTTTGTTATGACTGCCCGGAAGTAACATTTCTTTCCTGGTACCTGGTTTTATATTCAGTTCCTCCGGCAGAATCTGAAGATCCCCGGATTTTGTTTGAACCATATGCTGCGCTGCATTGTTGGAAAACAAAATATGCCTGTCAGGATCCGTCACGATGATTCCTGTACCCAGATAATCAATAAACCTGATAAAGTTGTTTTTTGTCTGGGTGAGCAGGTTATATTTTTCATCCAACTTAGTAATATCCTGTATGATAATAGCTGCACGTTGTACTTTCCCCTCTGTGTCCAGCAATGGTTCCCCTTCCAACAGAAGCGTTCTGTTTTTTCCTTCGATATTTCTTCTGATTCTTTGCAGTATGGGTTTTCCCTGTGCTACTTTTTCTATGGCTGACAAGATGTCACATTTGCCAAATTCCGGGATCTCGGTAATTTTTTTTCCAATTAATTTTTCTGGTGTGTTGAAATAATATTGTACGGCCGGATCCACATACTCCAATATCAAATCTTTGTTAATCTCAATAATTCCGGTTTCCATAAATCATAAACCTCCTAAATATAATTGCAGTCATTGTATAAAAATGCATTTTTTGTAATAAATTGCAAAAATAGTACAAATATACCACCCAATATTGTTAAATTATGTTAATATTATATCATCACTAACGATGAATACAAAACAAAAAAAAAATTTAAAAACATGAAATATTTCTATTATTTATTTTAGTATTAGTTTTGTCATTCACTCATTCACTCATTCACTTCTCACATCTGTTGTTAATCATGAAAATTATCATGGAAAATTTTTTACATTTGCCGGAAAGAAGACCTAACAGATACAAGATGAAAACGACTCCATTGACAGAGATCCACGAGCAGGCCGGCGCCAGGATGGTTCCTTTTGCCGGTTTTTTGATGCCGGTTGAATACAGTGGCATCCAGGACGAACATATTACCGTACGCACCAGACTGGGTGTTTTTGATGTTTCCCATATGGGAGAGATATGGGTTCGTGGTCCTAAAGCGCTTGATTTCCTGCAATGGGTTACCTCCAATGATGTATCTGCCTTGTATAATGGAAAGGTGCAGTATTCCTGTTTTCCCAACGGCAGGGGAGGTATCGTGGATGATCTGTTGGTGTATCGTTTTGCCGGGGATGAATACCTGCTGGTGGTTAATGCATCAAACACAGAAAAGGATTATAACTGGTTGTTGCAACGTGGTAAAGAAATGGGACTGGCCGAAGGAAAAGAGATTGAGAATGTCTCGGATACCATAGCTCAACTGGCCGTGCAGGGACCTTTGGCTCTGGAGGCCATGCAAAAGCTGACCGGGGAGACGGTAACGGACATGGAATATTACACTTTTAAAAAGACAGAGGTGGCCGGTATTCCCGATGCTGTCTTTTCAACCACCGGATACACGGGTGCCGGAGGCTGTGAGATCTATGTCCCTGCGGATAAAGCGGTACAATTGTGGGAGACGGTTATGAAAGCCGGCAGGGAGTATGGGATCAAACCCGCCGGACTGGGGGCACGTGATACCCTTCGGCTCGAGATGGGATTCTGCCTGTACGGTAATGATATCACTGATGAGACTTCACCTATAGAAGCCGGCCTCGGCTGGATCACCAAGTTTGTCGATGGAAAAAATTTTATTGACCGTGACCTGTTATGGAAACAAAAACAAGAAGGAGTGGAGCGCCGGCTGAAAGGTTTTATCCTTACCGATCGTGGCATTCCCCGACAGCATTATCCTGTTTATAATGAGGAGCATGAGCGGATAGGGGAAGTGACTTCCGGTACCATGTCTCCCATGTTGAAAAAAGGGATTGGGATGGGATACCTGAAAAAGGGATACTGGAAAACAGGAACGCCAATATGGATTGGTGTCAGGAACAAGTTTTTAAGGGCAGAGGTGGTGAAGCCTCCTTTCTATAAACAGTAAAATTGATTCTGGCTGTATGGAAGAAAAAAAACGAAAGATAGAAGTTTGTTTTTCCCCTTTATTGTATTCCCTGTATGATGACCCCGGTTCGATCGTTGTCGTGGTGGATATCCTGCGAGCTACCTCTTCTATAATCACTGCTTTTCATAATGGGGTGGAGAAGCTGATACCCGTGGGGACCATTGAAGAGGCCCGTACTTATAAGGATAAGGGATTTATGATTGCTGCCGAAAGGGACGGACAGATCCTGGATTTTGCCGATCTCGGAAATTCTCCCGATAGCTTTACGCGTGATAATATCAAGGGGAAGACCGTGGTCTATAGTACTACCAACGGTACCCAGGCCATACAGACAGCCGGCAGCAGTCATGAGGTACTGGTGGGGGGCTTTCTGAACCTTTCAGCCCTGGTATCTTATCTGATCTACCGTAACAGGGATGTGCTGATCCTTTGTGCGGCCTGGCGGAACAAATTTAGTCTGGAAGATTCGGTCTTTGCCGGAGCCCTGACAGACAGGCTTCTTGCATCGGATCATTTTGATACGATC
>WFSC01000395.1 GCA_015486185.1 Bacteroidales bacterium
GATCAGATAAAAGTATTTCCTGACCCGTTCCGGTATGGGTTTAAGCTTGTATATCCCTTTGAGGCAAAAAAAGTGTATGTTACCGATATGTCCGGCAGGATATGTTGGCAGTCGTTACAACCCGAAAGCGGAATGAACATTATTATGAAAGATGAACCTGTAGGTATGTACCTGTTATTTTTACTGAAAAAAAAAGGCCGGCCTGTTACGCACAAAATCATCAAATATTAAGTATTTACTGGCGTGTTTTTTACCGGTTCTTTTCTTTTTTGTATTTTTGAGCACTCTGAATCAGTTTATTTTACCCACATAAATCGGCATAAAACCATAAAATTTTAAACCATATAAAATGAAGATAAAACTTTACCTGTTTAGCATTTTACTTTTGATAGTAATATCTGTTAAAACCACAATGGCCCAGACTTCTGACCTGGATAAATATTTTCCGGACATCCAAATTAGTAATTCTCATAATCCTGCCCCCGGATATTTTTTTATTGCCACGAAAAAACATTATGTTGATACGGTAAATTATTTCGCCATTATAGATAATTATGGAACTCCTGTCTATTTTCGATTGGTGAATGACATGGCTGCAGGGGTCAGGGTGAAAGAGGGTTATATCTATATGTTGGAGGGACAGAAAAAGGCATATTTCAAGATTGATTCTTTTTTTCAGAAAATAGATACTTTTAATACCAAAGGGTATAAACTGGATGGGCATGATTTTGATATAGATTCTAATGGGCATTATCTTTTATTAGGGAATAAACTTCGTACGGTAGATATGACGGAATATGGAGGGGTAGCTGATGCGACCATTAAGGATAAAGTGGTTCAGGAATTTGACAAGGATCATAAGCTTCTTTATACCTGGAAAGCCTGGGAACATTTTCAGATCACCGATGCCAATGAGAATTCACCTTTTGTTGATCTGACAGCCAGTACGATTGACTATTTACATGCCAATTCGATTACTTTTGATTCGGATACTAGCTTTCTGTTGTCGTGCAGACATTTTGACGAGATAACAAAAATAGACAGACGAACAGGTGATATTATCTGGAGGCTGGGAGGAAAGCATAATAACTTTACTTTTGTCAATGATACCGTCTTGTTCTCTCATCCTCATACTGTTAGAAAAATGGCAAACGGAGATATCCTGATATTTGATAATGGAAACTTGCATACCCCTCAGATAAGCAGTGTGGTAGAATATAAACTTGACGAAATCAATAAGACGGCTACACTGGTACGACGGCAACGGCACGTACCGGATATTTTTGCAGATCATGGCGGGGGGCAGCAGATGTTACCTGATGGGGATATGTTGGTTTACTGGGGGCAGGAAAAGCCGTCCTTTACAGAATATCATCCGGATGGTTCCGTAGCTATTGAAATGGATTATTCATCTCATAGTTTTGCTACACGGGTAGCAAAGGCTCTCTGGAAACATAAGGTCTTTGTTACCGTCACCGATACGGTCAATTTTGGTATGTGGGACGGATATACCGAAAGTGATTACTTACTGACTTTGCATAACAATACCGATTCAGTCTTGAAAATAACCGGCTATGTTACTCATACGGATAATTTTTCCGTAAAAGACCAATTCCCGGTGGAGATTCCTGCCCATGGAAATAAAGATCTGACAGTGGCCTTTTTCCCTGAGAATGCACAAACCGGATACCTTACTGACATATTGACTATCCAATCTGAATATCCGCATTTATATCTGGCACAGCAGGTAATGCTCAAAGGAAGAAAGGAAGACTCGCAGGCTCCGGTCGCGATCATTACACCGGATACAGCTCATGTACCCAGGAATGCCGTTGTTGAGGTAACATTTTCCGAACCGGTACGGCTGGTTACCGGGAATGAACTGGATTATTTGAATGTAGATACCTTGTTTATATTTAAAAAAGATGGTCCTGATGGAGAAAGCATTGTATATAATGCCAATGTCAGCACGGATAAAACCCATGTTACAATAAACCCCTCCGATTCACTGGATGAAAATCAAACTTATTTTGTTATGGTGCGGGAAGATCTTTTGGAGGATTATTCCGGGAACAAATTATCCCCGGTTTCTGTAAGGTTTTCTACAGGTTCGGAGATCTTATCTGTCGGGAAACAGAAAAATGTCAGGATCCGGGTATATCCCAATCCATCCGGAGAGTATATTATTATAGAAGCAAATCCGGATCAGGATTGGAAAGTTAGGATATTTTCTGTAATGGGTACCCTGGTAGCTGAGAAAGATGACATTACAGGTACCCGTACGAAAGTGGGATTGCAACATTTAAATTCCGGCATATATTTTGTTGTAATTGAGACTTCGAAAGGGGAAAAGATAAAAACGGAAAAGATTATTGTGCAATAAAAAATAATGGGAATGAAGATGCAAACGAGGAGTGGGATTTTTTTTGCTGCTGCATTGGCTATGGTTGTTTTAATGATGACCGGATGCAAGAAAGATAAGAAAGATAAAAAACCGAAAACCATAATACCGGAAGTGCTGGATTTCCGGGGACCCAAAGAGGTGACTGCCTCGGGTCTGGAACCTCTCGAATACAGGGTAGCATACCGCTCGGGGTCAAAATATAAATTTACCCCGGTGGGTTATGGCGCCGACATTGCAGTACCGGATACGGCTTATCCCAATGTGGTTATGGTTACATGGCATCAGTCTTCTGTAGATACTGCCGCCTGGCTTGTTTGTGTTGAGACCTCTGTATCCGGATTAACCTCGGATCCGGATTCCCTCAGAATTATTCTGAAAAAATTCTGTCCCTGGTCGATCGATGATTTTACCGGTACCTGGACAGGTTCTGAAACCGGCGATAGTGACACTTCTCTGGTATTGTCCATTGTGCACGATCCTGCAGACGGAGATAATGTGATCAGGGTAAAAGCTGTAGCAGATACTAACAGTGCCGGAGGTGTATATTCTCCACCTTTTATGTCCCGGTTGTTTGATGCATGGGGTGAAAGGTTTATTCCCGGCCAGGGGAACGAGGGAGATGTTTTATTGCATCTTAGCCTGATAGATGATAAAGTACTCGTGGAAAATGATTATTGGGGTGAAACCCTGCCGGGAGAAAATCATTACTGGACCGGCGGAAAAGGTACGTGGTGTGGCTGTAATGATTCATTAAAGATAAGTTTTGAATTATATTGGTCAACAGACTTCAGCAAACCCAATAAGACCAGCACGCTCAGACTGAGAAAAAAGGAAGTAGTGAAATAAAGTACCCAGCACCCGGTACCCAGTACCTTTTTTTTACAATTCCTGTTGAGTTTGGCAGAAAGTATTAATTTTGCCACATTGCTTAAACAGAAATCTATGAGTGATTATCAACTAAATCATTTGCGGGAATTGGAATCCGAATCCATTTATGTGATCCGGGAAGTAGCTGCTCAGTTTGACAGACCGGTACTTCTCTTTTCCGGGGGCAAGGATTCAATTGTTATGTTTTATCTGGCCCGCAAAGCCTTCTGGCCGGCAAAAGTGCCTTTCCCTCTGATGCATATCGATACGGGACATAACTTCCCGGAGACCCTGGAGTTCCGGGATAAGCTCATGGAGAAAACCGGGGCAAAGTGTATCGTACGGTATGTTCAGGATACCATTGATCAGGGCAAAGTGGTAGAGGAAACAGGACCGGGTGCCAGCCGGAATGTATTGCAGACGGTTACCCTGCTTGATGCCATTGAGGAGCTGAAATTTGATGCTGCTATGGGTGGAGGCAGAAGGGACGAGGAAAAAGCCCGCGCCAAAGAAAGATTCTTCTCCCACAGGGATGTGTTCGGACAATGGGACCCTAAAAACCAACGTCCCGAACTATGGAACCTTTTCAATGGCAGAAAAAAGATCGGAGAACATTTTAGGGTCTTCCCCCTGAGTAACTGGACGGAAATGGATATCTGGCAATATATTTACATGGAGAATGTTGAAATACCCAGCCTTTATTTTACCCATGAAAGAGAAGTGTTCTTCCGCGACGGAGTGTGGCTCGCTACGGCCCCTTTTATGGAACTGAAAAAAGGAGAAAAACCTGTTGTTAAGAAAGTGAGATGCAGGACCATCGGAGATATTACCAACACCGGACTTACCCTCTCCGAAGCCCATACGGTATTGGATATTATAAAAGAAGTGGCCGTGACACGTACAACAGAACGGGGAGGACGGGCTGATGATAAACGGTCAGATGCAGCCATGGAAGACAGGAAAAAAGAAGGATACTTTTAGGAACGATGAACGATGAATGATGAACGATGAATGTAAGAATTACCTATTTAATTACCTATTTAAATACCTATTTAAATACGTATTTAAATAGGTAGATAGAACAAATTCCTGATTCCTGCAAACCACAAACCACAAACCACAAACCATTATGTCAGACTTGATAGAAGGATACTTAAATATGCAACTACTCCGGTTTACGACCGCAGGAAGTGTGGATGACGGAAAAAGTACGCTGATAGGCCGGTTATTATATGACAGTAAGGCTATTTTTGAGGATCAGCTCGAAGCAATAGAGCGTGCCAGTGAACGTTCGGGTGCCGAAGAGGTAAACCTGGCATTGCTGACAGACGGATTACGTGCCGAAAGGGAACAGGGAATCACTATCGATGTGGCTTACAGGTATTTTGCTACGCCCAAAAGAAAGTTTATTATCGCGGATACACCCGGACATGTTCAATATACACGGAACATGGTGACAGGAGCATCTACTGCCAATGTCGCTGTTATCCTGGTGGATGCCCGTCATGGAGTACTCGAACAAACAATACGGCATGCCTATATTGCCTCGCTCCTAAGGATCCCTCATCTTATTGTTTGCGTAAATAAAATGGATCTGGTAGGTTTTAGTGAAAAGGTATTCGAAGATATAAAAACCAAATTCAACAGCCTGGCCGGGAAACTCGATATACAGGATGTGAGGTTTGTGCCTATCAGTGCCAAATATGGAGATAATGTGGTGGATCGTTCCGAACAAACCCCCTGGTATGAAGGCCCTACATTGATGTATTTGTTGGAAACCATCCATATTAGCAGCGACTATAACCATACGCTGCAACGCTTCCCGGTACAATATGTGATCAGGCCCCAAAGCGATAAATATGTTGACTTCAGGGGATATGCCGGCAGGATTGCCAGTGGTATATTTAAACCGGGAGATCCGGTCACCGTTCTTCCTTCCGGTCTGACCAGTCATATCAGATCCATCGAGACAATGAACGGGAAATTTGATGTGGCTTTTCCACCCCAGTCGGTTTTGTTTACCCTGGAAGATGATATTGATATCAGCAGGGGTGATATGATCGTGGGAGAGAACAATAAGCCACGTACAGGAGATGAGGTTGAACTTATGTTATGCTGGTTGAATGAAACCCCTCTTAAGCTTGGAGGCAAATATTACCTGAAACATACCACCAATGACCTGCGCTGTATGGTTACAGATGTGGATTATAAAATAGATATCAATACGCTGAATAAATTACATGATGATAAAAGTGTAAGTCTTAATGAGATTGCCAGGGTTAAGATCAAAACGACCAAACCTTTGTTTTTTGACTCCTACCGTATCAACCGTACAACAGGCAGCCTGATCCTCATTGATGAAGCAACCAATAATACGGTGGGGGCAGGAATGATAATATAAGTAAGAAGTAAGAAGATATCCACCTCTGCCCAAGGGGTTACGGCGGACGAAGGAAGGCAGAAGGAGGGAAAGCTTAAAGGCTAAAATCCAAAGGCTAAAGCTTAAAGGGAAAGATAGTTAATGCATACTGCTTACTGAATCAGATTAGCTCAGAGCTCAGGGCACAGAGCCAGGATACAAGTAAATCTCAATAACCCAAATTCCAAATAATCTCCAATGACCAACTTTCAATAACCAAACAGGATTCAAAAATACAAACCAAAGTCACTATAATATTGTTTGATTTATTGAGTATTGTAATTTGAGCATTATTTGTTATTTGGTGCTTGTGATTTGGGATTTACCGTAAGACCTGACAGTCTGCCGCCGCGTAGCGCTAAGAGTCGCAAAGAACTAAACTACTTCTTAGTCCCTAATTTCTAAACTCTCAAACTCTCAAACCTTCAAACCCTCAAACTCTCAAACTCTCCGTGCCTGCTTTGGGCTCTCTGTGGTTTAAATATTAATATAACCACGAAGAAGTAAGAAGGCATCCACCTCCGCCCAGGGAGGCTACGGCGGACGAGGGAAGGCAGAAAGTTCATCGATCAACGTTTGCCGGTCAACGTTCCAACAATCTCTTTATGATCAAAAGCCAGTTCGGGTAATTTATCCAGGGGAAACCAACGGGCGTTGCCGGCATCATCTCCTGCCTGTGGTTCATCACATTGATTCAAATAAGTCAGGTAAACTGCCGTTACGGTCCGACCCCGTGGATCGCGATCGGGGGTGTCAAAAATGCCTGAAAACTTCATTTCACCGGCCCTAATCCCTGTTTCCTCCAATAACTCACGCCGGGCGGTCTGCTCCAGACGTTCATTTATCTCCATAAAACCTCCGGGAAGAGCCCATTTCCCCCTGAATGGTTCGTGAGCCCTTTGTATCAGCAGGATGTGAGTATTCCCTTCTTTTTCGCAAAGTACAATGCTGTCGGCAGTGAGCGAAGGGCGCGGATATTTGTAGGAATACATTATCGCATCATTCTTTTATTCCTTCTGTCAAAATGTATCTTGCGCAGATGTTTTCTTTGTTGTATCCGCATTACAATAAAGATCAGGAGAAGGATGAAAATAGCAATTGTCAGGTACAAGACCGGACGCAGTGCTTCTCCGTATGTCTGCAAGTTGAGTGTGTCTGCACTATTCATGAAAAGGATCTTTTATGAGAAGTAATTTATGGGAATAAATTCCTTTTTTTACATTATAGATACCCTGATGGTCGAGACGGTCTATACGAACCCGTCCCGAAGCATGGATGATCTTCTTATCAGGCAGTATGATCCCGACATGAGTGATCTTGTCTTTTTCGTTACCGAAAAAAGCCAGGTCACCAGGTTTCGCCTTGTCGGGGAAGGGAATGTCTTTGCCTATACGCCCTTGCTGGGAGGCATCCCTCGGTAAACGGTACCCGCATATACGAAAAATGGTTTGTACAAAGCCGGAGCAGTCGAAACCACAGGAAGAAAGCCCTCCCCAGAGATAAGGCACACCGGTAAAGTTTTGTGCATAATCCGTTATAACCGTACGGGCTTTTGCCGTACCTTTCTCAAGATGGATATCCGTTAACCTGAAAACCATATCCCCCACAGTACATGTGTTGTCCTTCTCATTCCAGAAAGGTAGCCGGGAGCCCTCAGGCAATCTGCGTATTCCATCATTGGGGTCGTCGGTATGGGCCATAACCATGTTGTCTATGATAATGGCCGGTTCCTTTTCAAGAGTTTTGAATTGACGGGAAGAAATAAATATAAAAGAGTCTTCGGTCAGCCAGCCTTCATAGTCGTCCCACTGTCTTCTTATTTTGTACCATTTGTTGATCTCATCCAGAACTGTTAGTGTATCCCCGAATAATAACTGTGATATCATTTCTGCTTTATGGGCAGGTTGCGCCCTGAGAGGAACAACAGATAACGGTATGATACCATATTGGTCCATGATCGTAATTATTTAATTACCGCTCACCTCAAAACTATTAAATATTTTGTTTTTTTCAATATTATTTGATTGAATAATTTACAAACATTCTTAACCCATTGGCAAAAAATATAGAAGAAATTTTAAGTCATCAGGCGATCCTGTCAGGAGAGTGTGCAGCTTCCATAGGGAGAACTTCAATAAATTGTTTAATTTTGTCTGATTGATGTGGGGGATTTTTGTGGTATAAAAATAACTTCGAGACAATAATCTGGTATTAATGAAAAATATTATCACCTATTTACGTACCAACAGTAAGGGTATCCTGAGGATAATATATCTTATTGTAACCATTGTATTTATTGTTTATCTTTTTCCGAGAGAGGGAAAATTCCGTTATGAGTTCCAGCGTGGCAAACCCTGGTTGCATGTGGATATGTATGCTCCTTATGATTTTCCGGTTTATAAAACCCCACAGGAATTACAGGCCGAAAAAGATAGCATACTGAAGGATTTTAAACCTTATTTCAGGCTTGATACTACAATTTCCGTGACAGAAACGGAAAAATTCAGGAAGGAGTTTGATAAAAAATGGCAACGTTTTATCAGACAGCAATATGACCTGAAGCAGGAACCCGCCGGGAATACCTGGAGGGGAAAAATGATAAACAAAGAGAAAGAACAACTATATAAATTAACCTCAAATCTGTTGGCTGACCTGTATAATCATGGTATCGTGGAGGTTGCCGATGCTTTTACCCGGGACAGTAATCCTTCTTCCACCATTGTAATTCTCCGGGGAAAAATGGCGGAGCAAACCGATACTACCTCAGTTTTTACCCTTAAGACAGCTTATACTTATTTGAAGAACCAACTGGAGAAGGTTCCGTTGACAGGGTTCAGGGATCAAAATGCGGTACGTGACTTTCTCATGAGTTTGAATATGAATAATTTCATCGAACCCAATTTGTTTTATGACCGGGATGCATCCCAGAAAGTAAAGGAAAGTATGATTTCCGGGATATCCCTGACCCGGGGTATGATACAGAGAGGTGAGCGTATTATTTCGAGAGGAGAGATCGTAAATGCACGTACTTATCAGATCCTCGAATCTTTAAAGATCGAATATGAGAAGCGTCTGGGGGCTTCGGCCAATTATCTGCTTATACTGGCCGGACAGTTCCTGCTGGTCACCATCGTTTTGTTGATGTTGTTTCTGTTTTTAATGTATTACAGGACCTATGTATTTGCTCATACCAAGGACTTGTTATTTATATTTTTTCTGCTGATCCTGTTCATAGGACTGTCGCGATGGATCATTTCAAATCCTACACTGAGTTACTACCTGATCCCTTTGGCTATTGTTCCGATCATACTACGGACCTTCTATGATGCCCGCCTGGCATTGTTTATTTATATTATCCTATTGATGATCGTGGGATTCTTTGCGCCCAATTCGTTTGAATTTGTTTTTATGAACTTTATTGCAGGGATGATGGCTATCATTTCCCTGACAAATATCTACCGGCGGAATAAATTCATTATGGCTGCCGTTATGGTATTTTTAAGCTATTCTTTGGTGTACCTGGGTTATACCATGATACAGGAGGGCAGTCTTGAAAATATGCACTGGATGAATTATATATGGTTTTCTGGAAATGCTTTCCTTGTCCTTTTGTCGTTTCCCCTTATTTATATCTTTGAAAAAACATTCGGTTTCTTGTCAGACGCTACCCTTGTCGAACTGGCCGATACCAACCAGTCACTGTTACGGGAACTTGCTGAAAAGGCTCCGGGAACTTTTCAGCACAGCCTTCAGGTGGCCAACCTGGCAGAGGAAGCCATACGTATTATTGGCGGAAATCAGTTACTCATCCGTGCAGGAGCTTTGTATCACGATATCGGGAAGATGACAAATCCCGTTTATTTTATAGAGAATCAGAGAGAAGGTCTTAATCCTCATGAGGATCTTTCATTCAAGGAAAGTGCGGCTATTATTATCAGTCATGTGCCCAAAGGAGTGGAAATTGCCCGGAAACATAATTTGCCCAAACAAATCATTGATTTCATACGAACACATCACGGCACTACCAAAGTACAGTATTTTTATCGGAATTATATTCATAAATATCCTGATAAATCAACAGATACGCAAGACTTTACCTATCCCGGCCCCAAACCGTTCTCTCGGGAAATGGCTGTGCTGATGATGGCCGATTCGGTGGAAGCTGCTTCACGAAGCCTGAAAGATTATTCGGAGGAAAGATTGGGAAAACTGGTTGAGGGTATTATTGACTATCAACTCAGGGAAGGACAGTTCAATGAGGCTCCTATTACCTTCAGGGATATTACAAAAGTCAAGGATATTTTTAAAACCAGACTACTCAATATTTATCATGCACGTATAGAATATCCAAAAGCAGAAGAAAACAATTAAACCCGTTTTAATTCCCCATCTCTTCGTCACTTCGTCACTCCCTCATTCACTCATTCATTCATTCTCTCATTCAATCATTTCTCTCTAAGTCTCCTCATCGCATTTTTCTCTCGCAGATTTCGCAGATATCCGCAGACTACCATACACTCTTCTTATTCAATCAATCAATCATTCATTCATTCAATCATTCCCTCATTCATTCATTCCCCCCTCAGTCTCTCAGTCCCTTATTCTATCATTCACTCATTCACTCATTCACTCATTCACTTATTCAATCATTTCTCCCTCAGTCTCTTCGTCTCTCAGTCCCTTCGTCTCTCAGTCCCTTCGTCACTTAGTCACTGCCTCATTCATTCATTCATTCATTCATTCATCTCTCAGGTCTATCACTTCCACACCCGGATAATCTTCCTTGCGGAACCTGAATGTTGTAGCCTTGACTTTTTTCAATGGTTCCATTTTTTTAATCTGAATAAAATACTGGATGCCGTTCTTACCAAAATACCGGGCTGAGTATAAAGAGCCGGTCTCTTTGTTAATTTGCAGTCGGATGCGCGAATATTCTTCTTTGAGATCGATAGGATAAAGATCAACAACCTCCAGCGTTTTCCCGTTATTTTCATAGGTGCTTACATAATGATACCGGAAAGTAAGCCGATAATCTGAAAAAAGTTCTTCTGGGTGTGCCAGGAAGGAATGGTCCTCCGGGTCAGGTTTCAGTACATTGACCTCGTTGGCATCGGGCAAATAATTCC
>WFSC01000396.1 GCA_015486185.1 Bacteroidales bacterium
ATCATATATAATACCCAAAAAACCTTATTCGACGATCACCGTTCTTCACTCTCCGTTTTCTTCAAAATATTCAAAAGCATCAATGATATCCAGATAGACCCCGTCAAAGCCTGCCTCCAGAATTTTTTTCAGATACGAGCTGTCATTTCCGAAAATGATATTCTGCCAATCCTTTTCCCAGTATTTTACTTTATAATTCCCCGGCCAGTCCGGGTTTTCCTCTGCCAGCCATTCAGGAGGATGGTTTTTCCATTCGTCTTTCCAGTAGTAACGATAGTCTTCTGCTTCGCCAATGCTCATATAAGCCAGTATCAGACGTTTTCCTCCGTTTGCTTTGGTACGCATTGATGCTGTTTCATCAGGGGTGAAGGGCGTGTTATCATAAAAAAGATCCGTTATCAGCATATCATAATTGGTATTTTTTATGGCATTAATAAATTCCTGCCTGCTTCCCAGTGATTCCGGGTCCAGTAAATAAAGAAAGTTATGGGAACTGTCGATACGGGTAATGTCATGATCGTTTACTTCCCATGGTGTGGCCGGGTAGGAGGGGATCTCATCCAGATCGAGGGAAGAAGCAGCAAAAGAGATATAATGCTTGTCAGCGCTTTTCTGATAGGCATCATCCACTTTAGCAGGGGTGGAACAATAATTGATCACCAGGATGGTTTTTTTGTTGTACCGGGCCTGATCAAGGAATGCCCCGATGTCCATCTGTATATTATAGGGGGATTCCAGGTCAAAACCGTCGTATCCGTAATACAGATCTTCCTGAGCGATGGCGTTTACGGCGTTGAGGTAAGGAATATCCGGCCCTCCTTTGATCGTTCCCGTGGTGGTAGTCAGCTCGACACCGTTTTGGGGGATCACGATAAAATCCGGATGAAGATCTCTCCCCCGGGCACTGATGTTTTCTACAAAGGTTCGCATAGCCTTCTTATAATCACGGGCCGGTACGGGTTCAGGTTTATCAGAACAGGAAAAGATGCTGAGCAAAAAGACAGGGAAAAAAATATACAGAATAGGATATGGGGTTTTTGCAGGCATGGTAAATATTTTTAGGATCGTAGTATTTTTTACGTACAGCGTATAATGTATGTTGCAACTATAGGGAAATATGATCAACCGATGTATTGATCCAGGGCCTTGGTGGCATACATACGGCCCAGCCGGATAATTTCCTTTGCTTTCAGGAAATCAAATGTTCCGTATGATGAACGTGGAATATTTATCAGCAGATCGGGAGGATATTTTTCGATGGTCATCTGGCTCATCCGGCCCAGCATCAATTCAATGGTTGTACTCAGGAGCTTAAATTCTCCGTAATGGTTTTTTTTATTTCTTTTTTCCAGCAATGCACGTAATTTATTGTTAAGTCGTCGTTGATTATTCCTGATCACCTGTGTTTTTTTCTGACTCAGATGGATTTTTTCCCTTATCTTTCTTGAATAAGGTGTTATGGCATTTACGTTAACCACTACCAGGATATCCTTTCGTGAGCGTTTCACAAAATTGACCGGTACAGGGTTCAGGACCCCTCCGTCTGCCAGGATTGTATCCTGATAAGGTACGGGGGTAAAAATAGTTGGAATGGCAATAGATGCCCGGATGGCCTGAAACAGGTCCCCGGAGTTGAAAACCACTTCTTTTTTGTGGATAACATCCGTGGCCAGCGCCCTGTAACTAATCTCCAGATCTTCGATCCTGCGGTCGGGGACGATACTCTCGATCACCCTCATCACCTTGTCTCCCTTGACCAGTCCGGATGAGGTAAATGAAAAATCAACCAGTTTGAAGAGATCCAGTTTTTCGAGATGTAATAATCTTTCGGTTAATTTCTGAAGGCCACCGGCAGCATAGATGCCTCCAACAAGCGCGCCCATCGAGGAGCCTGCTATGGCATGGATCCTGTAACCTCTTTTCAATAATTCTTCGATTACTCCGATATGTGCAATACCACGGGCCCCTCCGCTGGAAAGTACCAGTGCAATGTTTTTTTTCATTTAGGTGTTTTTAATAAGATATCTTTACATTCCCGTTACCTTGATCTCCGTTCTGCGGTTGGCCGCTCTGCCCTTATCCGTGGCATTGGACTGTATCGGTCTGGATTCTCCATATCCTTTATAGGTCAGTCTGTTTTTATCTATACCATGCTTTGTCAGATATTCATAAACAACACGTGCACGCTGGGTGGAAAGTGCCTGATTGTATTGCTCGGTACCTTTACTGTCGGTATGGCCTCCGATCTCCACTTTCAGTTTTGGGTATTTCAGCAAAAAGGATCTCAATTGTTCAAGCTCAGTAATGCTCTCAGGTTTAAGGCGGTAAGAATCAAACTCGAAAAATATATTGCGAAGGACGGTTTGTTGCCCCACTTGTATAGGCTTTAGCGGAACATCCCTGACGTATGGATGCTCTATTTCATGTACTCCTTTTAAGGGGAAGTGGTCGGAATAAAACAAGTAACCCTCTTTGGATACGTTCAGTGCGTAATTCCGGTTGGTAGGAATGCACATCAGAAAATTTCCATTGCGGTTTGACTCAATATCCATTACTGTTTTGTTGTCTTCAAGGCTGATAAGGATAATATGTGCTGTCAGAGGCCTGTGGGTAACTTCGTCATAGACCTTTCCTTTCATATAAGTAACAAAATGGGGACGTGCTGCTTTGTAAAGCCGGAAGGCATAAATATCTTTTCCTCTTCCTTTTTCACGGTTTGAAGAGAAATAAGCCATATCCCCTTTGGCATTGACGATAAGACCAATTTCATCCCCATGGGTGTTGATGGGATAACCGAGGTTTCTGGGTGCAGACCAGGAGCTGTCCGGCAGTCTCCGGGAAATGAACAGGTCGAAACCACCGAAACCCGGATGTCCGTCGGAAGAAAAGTAGAGGGTCTGGTTATCACTGTGGATAAAGGGAGACATTTCATTTCCCCCGGTATTGATCCTGTCTCCTATGTTTACCGGAGGTTGCCATCGTCCTTTTTTAAGACGACTGTACCAGATATCCATCTTGCCAAATCCTCCCGGCCGGTTGCTGACAAAGTACAGTGTTTTGCCGTCTGCCGAAAGTGAAGGTTGTGCTTCCCAGTGTTTACTATCGACAAAAGGTCCCAGATCTTCCGGAGTAGTCCATCCTCTGGAACCTTTGTAGGAGCGGTAGATATCGCATCGTCCCATCCCGTCTATGCGGTTACAGGCAGTGAAATACATCAGGTTTCCGTCGGCTGATAAAGTTTGTGCTCCCTCGTTCTGAGGAGAATTAATAGGTGCTCCCAAAGGTTTTCTGGGGAGCCACCCTGTGTCTGAACGGTGTGTGACATAAAAATCTTCCTGGTATTTTGTCTGCTCAAAGTTGCCCATACGATATTTTTTTCCCGGCACCAAAACCGTAATGACCAGGGTCTGCCCGTCAGCAGTGAGCGACGGCCAGTATTCATCCCAGGCCGAATTAACAGAATTGCCCAGATTGACGGGATGGAAATCAACCGGATGTTTTAGCCCCTCAATAGCAAAACGACAATTGATAATGTCTCTTTTGGCTTTCTTGACCACCCGGGGATCATTGTTTTTGTATTGCAGAAAAGAGGTGAGATGTTTCAATGCTTGCTCATATTGTCCCGAAAGAAACTCCAGACGCCCCAGATTATACATAGAATTTGGATAGAATGTGGAATCTATCCGGATTACTGCTTTATAAGCTTCAATGGATTTGTCACGGTTTTTCAGGTCGGAGTTGATCTCCGCTTTCAGTAACTGTGCCTCAATGAAATCAGGATCTTCCCTTACCACTTCCTCGATGGTTTCTGCTGCACTTCTGTAATCCATCATGAAATAAAAATTCTTGGCTTCATTGTATTTCTTCAGCGCCTTTTTCGAGGTGGTGTGCAGGGAATTGATCTGACCCCGAAGCATAAGTGGCAGAGCAGACAACAGGAAAATGATGATCAGATATTTTGATATAAGCCGTTTCAATCTGCACTTTTTTTATGAACGTTTAAAGTTACACAAATATTCCGTATGACAGATGAAAAAGCACCAACGGAAGAAAAGATAAAAGATAAAAGATGAAAAGGAAAAGGATATGTTTTTATTCATTAAAAGTGTATAAAATGACAGAAAAATCAAATGGGTAAGTACTGAAATGAATAAGTGAATTATGAAGGAGCTTTAGCCTTTGAGCTTTCTCACGGGATTCGCATGAACTTATGCGTCTGGAGGGAGATCCTCCATTTTGGATTTTTCTTCACATATTCAACGATTGCCGGAGTGATCGTTTTATGCCGGCTCCACTCCGGCTGCAGGAACAGATGGCATCGTGGTGACACACGGGCCGCATTGGTCTCGGCCCAGGCAAAATCATCCGGTGTCTGGATGATAACCTTCAGCTCATGGGCCCGGAGGAGTGCTTCCTTTAGGGGTGGCTTATTGCTTTTGGGCGACAGGCATATCCAGTCAAAGGTACCCCGCAGCGGATGAGCGCCGGAGGTCTCAAGATAAATGGTAAATCCTTTCTTTTTAAGGATGGTTGTCAAATAAACCAGGTTGTACATCAACGGTTCTCCGCCGGTGATC
>WFSC01000397.1 GCA_015486185.1 Bacteroidales bacterium
AGGTTAAGGGAAACTTTCGGATGCGTCACTGTCCCGGTAATCAATGCTTTCACGGGGATCACATCCGATTCCTTCAGTTGCAGACCCTGTTGTGCGGCTTTTCCATACAATCCGGATATAAGATCGTTGGCTTTGGTTCCAAGTAGCTTCCGGGGCACTTTCATTTCATAAACATAACGTACAGACTGGTCCAGGCCTTGTTCACCACTGATCGTCATGTCAATATCCCCTACTTTTGTATGGAACGGATCAACGCGTAACATACCATTTTTCACATGGAAAGAGACGTTCAGATCTTTAAACTCGTTCGTATATTGGGGATTTAATCTGAGCAGTTTTTTGATCTTATCAAACACCCCGGCAGATACAACGGTTATCCCGGAAGACTGCAGTTTTCCGTCAGCATTGACCGTTTTTAGTACCGGCATCATCTGTTGGTTCAGGAGGCCGGAGTAGGTAAACTTTGAAGAAACTGTTCCCTGCAATCCCCTGGCAAAAGGAACCAGTTTCCGGACTGTCATCAGGGACTTGTACGCCCGGGGCACAGAGATATCTTTTGCTTCAACCCCCATGGTGACACGGGGTTCTTCCGGTTTCTGCGTGCAATATTCTCCATTGACATGCATGGATCCGTCCATGGCCCTCATTTGAATATTGTCAAGTATAACTTTCCGGTCTTTTACCAGGATCCTCCCCGCAACATTACGCAGATCCAAATGGCTGTATTTTATCTGTTGTATATGGGCGCTCAGGACAAAGTCGATATGTTCGGGCACTTCCACCACCGAAAGCTCCGAAGGGATGGTATCCGGCTCTGTAACCGTATCTGTCCCGGTTGTCTCCGGCATCAAACGGTTCACATCCAGGTTATGACTTACAAAGTCCAGCTTACCTTTTACTGTCCCGTCAGCAAAAACATAGGGAATAAACTGTTCCAGTTTACCGGAGAAACCCATATCTGACGGGCCGATGATGATCTTCAGTTTCTGCATATCGACATATCGGGGAGAAAAAAACATGCTCCCTGACGGGATCTCTACCTTGTCTTTCATCAGGGGAGTAGCGACCACAATGTTTTGTACCTTAACAGATCCATCGGCTGTAAAATCCTCGTATTTTCCCTGTTCGATCATAGACATCGTTCCCCCCAGATGCATATCAGCCGTGATTAATCCGGAGAGTTCCGTACTGTCAAGAGGTACCGCTTCCGTCAGGGTAGCCAGGTCGATCTTTCCTTTGATCATACCTTTTATTGCTGGGTCCGACACTGGATGCCGGAGATGGAACTCGGCCCGGAAAGGATTCTGTCCCAGCTTCAGGGCAAAACGATTTACATCTACCGTGGAAAGGTCAGGATCAGTACCATCCGCATGTGCCGTTACATCTATATTCACATCATTTACCGACCCGGGCAGGCCGGGATAAGCAAAGGAAGCATCCGACACTTTTAAATGCAGGGTTGCCGAAGGATAGGTACTGTCAGCAGCAAGATATTGCCCCCCTATCCGGCCATAGAGTGCCAGTTTACCTGTGGTCTTCAGATCGTTAAAATCATGCTTGTAGATAGCGGGTACCATTGATAATAAAGATTTGAAGGATGTTTCCCTGGTCTTAAAAGTTATGTCAGTATGAATGGTATCTCCGGACATTTTTACCTTTCCCCCGAAAGCCAGTAACAGATCATTAAGTGCCAGTTCATTATCCTTAAAAGTATAAATTCCGGCACCCGGATCTGCTCCTAAATTTGCCATAAAACGGAACGTAGCATCTTTAACATACGGTATCCGGCCCGTCACCACATTGACAGCCCCAATTGTCGTTTCAGTAAAAAGGCTCCCTGCTGACCCGGTCCAGTGGCCCCGTAAAAGAAAGTTCAGATCATCTAATGAAGCGGCCATATCACCCTGCCGGTCTTTATACGTCACGGAAGCGTCCCTTATCCTGAACTCCTTCAGTTGCACTTTAATCTGGGGCATCCCGGATGCCGTGGTATCTTCAGCCAGCACAAGGGTATCGGTTGGTTCCGCTGCCGCAATATCCCAGTTGGCGGTACCGTCTTTCAGCACCAGGGCATGTATTACAGGCCGGTCCAACAACACCTTGCTGATCACAATTCCCTTTTTCCCGATCAGACCAAAAGGATTTACAGCAACCCGGAAAGCCCGGAAATGAACCAGGGTATCTCCCTCAAAAGGTTCTTTCCCGCTTATGGAAAAATCCTCCAATCCGATACTCAGGTTGGGAAAAGAACGGATCAGGCTGAGCTTCAGATCAGAAAAATACACATGGGCGTTTACACTTTTGTTCAGTTCGGTCCGGGCAACGTCCGTCAGTTTTCCCTTAAAAACGACAGGCACAATGATCATGGCCAGAACAAACAGGCCGATAAGGAGGACAAGTATTTTTCCGGAGATCTTCAATACTTTTTTCATAATGATGATGTTTTTTGGTTACAAGGTGCCACGTGCAAGGTGTCGGACATTTTAAATACAGGAATAAAAAGATCATTAATACGTCCTGTCATTTCATCGTTTTTTTTCAGAATAAAAATAGAAAAAAATATATTTATCCTGGGATAACTCCTGTTTTTCTTTTTATAAAGGATAGTTCCGGAGAAATAATTTTTTCCCTATCTTTGCACCATGTTTTTCCGGACCTGTAGCTTAATTGGATAGAGCACCTGACTACGGATCAGGAGGTTGGGGGTTCGAGTCCCTCCAGGTTCGCCCCGAAAGGCTTTCGTTAACACGGAGGCCTTTTTTTATAGCCACCTACATCGCTTTATACCTCACAAAAGCTTCTACGGCCTGGTACTCGGCCAGTCCCAGCTTATCCAGCAGAACGGCGGTCTGGTGATTACGGTCTTCGGCGCGTTGCCAGAACTCCCGCTGGTCGGTACCGGGAAAGAGCGCCTGATCTTTTTGTGACTGGTGTTTAAAAATGGCCTTCCTTTTCTTCACCACTTCATCCGGACTGAGGGGTACCAGCATATCAGCCTCGGAGATGTTCCATTCCTGCCAGGCACCCCGGTAAAGCCATATGTAACAATCTTTCATCCAGGATTGGTTTCTGACCCTTTCCAGCACCTGCAGGATTGCATCAAGACAAACACGGTGGGTACCATGAGGATCGGACAGATCGCCGGCAGCAAAAATCTGATGGGGCCGGATATCTTCCAGGAGGTTTTGTATGATCGTCAGATCCTCTTCGCTGAGCGGCTTTTTTTTCACCCTGCCTGTCTCATAAAAAGGCATATCCAGAAAATGAATATGTTCTTCGGGGATCCCTACAAAGCGACAGGCGGCACGGGCTTCCTCTTTCCTTATCAATGTCTTGACTTTTTGTACTTCAGGAATATCCACCTGACCAGGTCTTTTGTTTTCAAAGAAATCCAGTATTTTCTGATAAAACGACAAAGGATATCCGGCATCAGGCAGGAAATCCCCGGCAAAGTCGGTCACAAAACGGACAAACCGTATGACATCATCATCAAAAACGGCAATATTGCCACTGGTCTGATAAGCCACATGTACCTCATGACCCTGATCTACCAGACGAGTCTGTGTGCCACCCATAGATATTACATCATCGTCGGGATGAGGACTGAAGATAACCACTCTTTTGGGATAAGGCAGGGCCCTTTCGGGACGGTTGCTGTCATCGGCATTGGGTTTCCCGCCCGGCCAGCCGGTGACAGCATGCTGGATCTGATTGAATACCCTGATATTGATATCATAGGCTCCTCCCCTTTTGGTCAACAGGTTGCCCATATGATGTTCATTATAATCCCTGTTTGTCAGTTTCAGGATCGGTTTTTTGTCCTGTTCACATACCCATATTACTCCTTTTCTTACCAGTTCGTCATCCCATTCACAATCACCCACCAGCCAGGGAGTCTTAAAACGGGTCAGTTCAGCCGCCGATGCTTCATCCAGCACTACCGTAGCATGTTCATGTTCCTGAAGATAAGAAGCCGGCACATTCTCTGTTACCGGTCCTTCCACCGTTTCCTTAATGATCCGGGCTTTCCCCTCACCCCAGGCCAGTAACATCACCTCTTTGGCATCCAGTAAAGTGCCAACACCCATGGTAATAGCCTTGCGCGGCACATGATCCTCACCGAAAAAATCACTGGCTGCATCGGCAATGGTAACATAATCGAGTGATACCAACCTTGTCCGGGTACTACGGTCCGATCCCGGCTCATTAAAACCTATGTGCCCCGTACGACCGATACCCAGCAACTGAATATCTATACCTCCGGCCTTTTTGATATCCTCCTCATACCTGCGGCAAAAATCCGGG
>WFSC01000398.1 GCA_015486185.1 Bacteroidales bacterium
CCTATCACCAGTCCCAGCAAAGTAACAAGGGTTGACTGATTGGCAGGATTGCCGAATTCTATCAAAGCTACCAGGGCCGAGGCCAGACCTCCTGTCGCATTAAAGAATGAAACCAACTGGGGCATGGCTGTCATTTTCACCTTTCGCGCAATGAGTGCACCGGTAATGGTCCCCAGGGTTATCACTACAATAATGATTATAATATTAGTAAGGGCGATTCTTTGACCGGCATCATCTTTATGAAAGATCATAGTAGCCACCATGGCCAGCAGCATACCGGCAGCAGCCCACAGGTTCCCTGCTTTAGCCGACTCCGGGCGACTCAGTTTTTTCAAACCGATCACAAATAAAACAGCCCCTGTCAGGTAACTATATTCCAGGATAATATCTCCTGATGAAACACCTAAAGAAGTTAATGTATTGAGCATATTTTTGAATTATCTGTATTATTTTTTCTTTTTCTTATTTTTAAACATATCCAGCATCCGGTCGGTCACAACAAAGCCTCCTGCCACATTAAGGGTGGCAAAGAACACAGCAAAAATACCGAGTACCAACGGCACATTGATATGATCCGTGGGGGCGTGTCCCACCAGAATGATCCCTCCTATAATGATCACGCCGCTGATAGCATTGGCTCCTGACATCAGGGGCGTATGCAATACTGAAGGCACATGGGAAATTACTTCTATTCCCAGAAAAATAGAAAGCGTAATGATAAAGATCGCATCTTTGTTCTCATATAAGTAAACCAGTACATTTTCCATAGCTATTTTTTTTATTATTTGATCAGGGACTTCAATCGTTCGTTCAGGATTTCATTTTGATGGGTGACGCAGGCACCTCTGATGATCTCGTCATTAAAATCAGGTTGTAAGACTCCTTCTTTGGTGATCATCAGTTGGAGCAGGTTCATCAGATTACGGGCCAGCATACGGCTTGCATCCGAAGGCATTCCGGCGGGATAATTGGATTTCCCGATGATCGTAACCTGGTTATGTATGACGGTCTTATTATTTTGGGTCAGTTCACAGTTTCCGCCCGATGAAGCAGCCAGGTCAACGATCACACTTCCCGGGGCCATGGCTTCCACCGCAGCCCTGGTCACCAGCACAGGAGCCTTCTTCCCCGGGATCTGAGCCGTAGTGATAACAACATCCGACCGGGAGACATGATCATGTATCAGTTGTCTTTGTTTTTCTTCATATTCTTTTGTTTGCTCAACGGCATAACCGCCGGCAGCAGCATCTTCACGGGCGCCCTCCACTTCAATGAATTTTCCTCCAAGGGATTGTACCTGTTCCCTGACTTCCGACCGTACATCAAACACTTCCACTACGGCCCCCAGTTTCCGTGCAACAGCAACGGCCTGCAGCCCGGCCACACCGGCACCCAGGACCAATACTTTTGCCGGTTTGATGGTTCCGGCCGCTGACATAAACATCGGGAAAAACTTAGGCAGTTGATTGGCTGCATCCAGTACTGCCTTGTATCCGGCTATCGTAGCCATTGAAGAGAGGACATCCATAGCCTGGGCCCGTGTAATCCGGGGAATCATATCCAGGCTAAAAACAGTCAGTCCCAGATCACTGAGCATCCTGACCCGCTCCGCATGAGCCAGCGGGTTCAACATGGTAATCACCACGGTTGTTTTCTTAAGTGCCCTGAATTCCTCATCTGTTAAAGGATTGATCTGTATCAACAGATCCGCTTCTTTTAATACCCTCTTCCTTAAAAATATGCCGGCACCCGCTTCTTCATAGGCATGGTCCGGGAAAAAAGCTCCTGCACCGGCATCCTTCTCTACCATCACTTCAACATGATCCCCGGACAGCTTTTTGATATTTTCAGGTAACAAAGCTACCCTGCTGTCATCTTTTTCCTTTAATATGCCTGCTTTCATGCGTTTAACTTATTATTTTTATTAAGTCTAAATATTTTTCGCAAAAGTAAGGAAAAACCGTATATTATTTTTGAAACAAAAAATCAAACTCCTGCTATTATACTGTACAACTGACACTTACAGTCCATTATAAATTTATTATAAATTAAAACAACCCTTTTAAGCTATTAATCAGCATGATAGCAGTTTTTCTCTAAATTAGAATAAAATTGCATTAATGAACCCTTTTTCACATATATTTAAGGCAATTGAAATATTATGATCTATCATTCAATTACTTACAATATCATAAATAAAAATTACCACCGTTAATATCCGCTTTTTTGTACAAATTCTCATGTATATTATTTTTAATTAATCTGAAAAAGACCGAAAAAGTTTCTAATTTTGAAAAAACATTTAGTGCTGATTTTATGAACAAATTCTCATTTCTCGGCAATACTGATATCCGTACTGTTGAAAAGTTATATAAAAGTTTTCTGAACGATCCGGACAGCGTGGAAGAAAGCTGGCAACAGTTTTTTTCCGGATTTGAGTTTGCCAGGGAGCAATATGGAGATACGGGAGAGACAGAAAATTTCGACAAGGAATTCAGGGTGATTAACCTCATTGAAGGGTACCGCCGGCGGGGACATCTTTTTACAGAAACAAATCCGGTCAGGACAAGGCGAAAATACACTCCTACCCTTGACATTGAAAATTTCGGTTTGCACGAAGAAGATCTGGATATTGTTTTCCGGGCCGGGAATCAGATAGGCATCGGTCCGGCTCCGTTGCGTGAGATCATTGCCCATCTGAAGCAGACCTATTGCCGGACCATTGGCGTCGAATATCTGTTTATCCGTAATCCGGAGGTCATTCAATGGTGGCAGGAACGTATGGAA
>WFSC01000399.1 GCA_015486185.1 Bacteroidales bacterium
ACCTTGTACCCCGTCCTGTGGTTTTACCCAACTGCCGCCGGCATTCCAGCTGCTTGAGATAGTTAGCCCCATCTCCAGTCCCAGTTTTTTAGCTGTTTGTGCAGCATGACCTATGGCCTGCACCGACTGGTCGCTCAGAAAAGGAGGTCCGGCCAGTTCCACACTGTCGGGATCAACCCACCCTGCCACATCCCAGATATCCACGCCGCCCATACCTTTGTCCCTGAATTCCTTTAATTCCGTTTCCATGGTGCGGAGATCATAATTCCCGTTTACCCAGCACCAGTATCCTTTGGGACGGGCAGATACAGGAGGGTCCATAAAACCGGATGCCAGGTTATCCGGCTGTTTTTCCTGAGACGGCCCGCTGCATGAAACCACCAGGGACAGCAACAGGAAAAGGAACAGAATATTCCTCAACTTTTTAAGGGGAAAACAAAATAAGTCGTTCACAGTAATCATACTATTAAGCTTTTATAAGAGGCAGCCATGGTTTTTACCTCTGTTTCCACCTCTCTCATGGATACCAGAATTTAAAATTAGGGTAGAATATTTTTAGCAGGTTTGTTCTATGTATTATATATTATGCTGAGCGTATCAAATTCACAGAATGAATCTTTTTCAGGCTATGATTAAGTAAATTTATCGGAACAATAATCCTGAAGCGTTGATGAAGTTAAAAGGGATTGATTTCGCTATTATTTTAGGATATCTGATCACTACTGTCTTTATCGGATTATATCTGAGAAAAAAGGCTGCAAGAAATAAATCATCTTATTTACTGGGAGGCCGTCAGCTCCCGTGGTATATGCTGTCGTTGTCCAATGCTTCCGGCATGCTGGATATCTCCGGAACCATGTGGTTGGTCACCCTGCTTTTTGTATATGGCCTGAAAAGTATCTGGATCCCCTGGCTCTGGCCGGTGTTCAATCAAATCTTTTTAATGGTTTATCTCTCTGCCTGGTTGAGAAGGTCGGGGGCCACCACGGGGGCCGAATGGATGAACACAAGGTTTGGTGAGGGAAAGGGGGCTGTTGCTGCCCGTAACATTATCGTGGTGTTTGCAGTGATATCCTGTCTGGGCTTCATGGCGTACGGTTTTATTGGACTTGGCAAGTTTGTGGAGATCTTTGTACCATGGGAGATAATATCCCCTTATCTGCCTATTCATATAAGACCGGAATATGTACCTCATCTGTATGGTATCTTTTTCATTGCGTTTGCCGTATTTTATTCTCTGCTGGGTGGTATGTCGGGCCTGGTATGGGCCGATGTGGTACAGTTTACTATTATTACGGCTTCTTCCCTGATGATCGCTTTGCTTGCCATGCGGGCTTTGTCCCTGCACCCATTGCATGTGCCGGATGGCTGGTATTCGCCGTTTTTCGGTAAAAGGCTTGATCTGGACTGGCGCGGTATCCTGCCGGAAGTGAATCGCAAGATCGCAAGTGACGGTTTTTCCTTTTTTTCCCTGTTCTTTGGCATGATGTTACTAAAAGGCATCCTGGTCAGTGCGGCAGGACCGGCACCTAATTATGATATGCAGAAAATCCTGGCCACAAGGAACCCGCGCGAGGCTTCGCTGATGAGTGGTTTTGTTTCCCTTATTCTCAATCCGGTGCAATATTTTCTGGTGGCCGGTCTGGCAATTCTGGGGTTGATCTATTACCCCCACCTTCACCTGGTCGTTGCAGGTCATCCGGATCTGGAGAATATTCTTCCATCAGTGATCAACGAAATCATCCCTGCCGGCCTGGCAGGACTCCTGTTGGCAGGATTGCTGGCAGCATTCAATTCGACGTTTGCAGGGACCCTCAATGCCGGTCAGGCTTACCTGATCAATGATGTTGTTCTTAAATATGTGCGGCCAAAAGCCAGAGGATGGGAACTGCGGATCTGGTCCTATACAACCGGGCTTGTGCTGATCCTTGTCAGTGTGATATTAGGCTTTCTTTTCCGTAATATTAACAGCATCCTGCAATGGCTGGTCTCCGGTCTGTGGGGCGGATATACTG
>WFSC01000400.1 GCA_015486185.1 Bacteroidales bacterium
CCGGCGGATCGAGACCGAACTGCGTGATGGTATAGCCATTATCAGTGTGGAGTTTGACTATAACACAGATGCTAAGGAAAAGTATAATGAACTGGTGCGGAAAGTCAATACCACCCGGTCTAAGTTACCTGAGGGGATCAACCGGATGGAGATCATAGAATGGACCAGTTCGGATGTGGCTGTCATGCAACTGGCTTTTTATACGGATTCCGCTTCATACAAGCTGCTGGAGGACAAGGCTGATGCATTGAAGAAAATGATCGAGCGGGTGCAGGGTGTGAAGCGTGTCGATATTGTGGCTGCCCCGGAACAGGAGATACGGATATCCCCCGATGTGGATAAAATGGCCCTTATGCACATTTCATTCGATCAGATAGCAGATGCCATACGCAGCAATAATGCCAACATACCCGGCGGGGAAATGGTCATCGACGGTAAAAGCTTTAATATCAAGACCAGTGGTAGTTATACGGACCTTGATGAGATCAGAAATACCGTTGTGCAATCTTATCAGGGACATGTTATTTATCTGAAAAATATTGCGGATGTAAGGCAGGATTACAAAGACCCAACCTACATTGCCCGTTACCTGGGGAAGAAAGCTGTTTATCTTACGGTCAGGCAAAAGGATAGATACAATATCTTCACCCTGAAAAAAGATCTGGCTCCCCGGCTGGCAGCTTTCCGCAAGGGATTGCCGGCACAGGTAAAAATGGCTATGGTCTTTGACCAGTCGGTCTGGGTTAGGCATCGTATCGGTGGATTCCTCGGTAACCTTTTGCAGGGAATTGTTTTGGTAGGTATCGTTATTCTGTTGGTGCTGGGTCTGAGAGCGTCCCTGATCGTTGCCCTGGCCATTCCCCTGTCACTGGTGATAGGTATTGGTTTTGTGGATCTTTCCGGATATGGGTTACAACAGATATCCATCGGGGGACTTGTGGTGGCGCTGGGTCTTTTGGTTGATAACTCCATTGTGGTCATAGAAAATATCAACCGGTATATTGTTATGGGCTATGATGCACGGGAAGCTTCTGATAAAGGCACTTCCCAGATTGCCTGGCCTGTGGTGACCGCTACCCTGACAACCTTGCTGGCATTTATCCCGATCATTATGATGCCTGAAAAAGCCGGCGATTTTATCCGCAGTCTGCCCCTGACCATACTCTATACCCTGACGGCATCCCTCTTGATCGCTCTGACACTTACGCCGTTACTCACCTCATTTTATTTCAGGAATACGGAAAAGATCAGGTTACGGGAGGGTACACGCCGGATCAAGGGGTTTTTGCAGCATATGATTGACGGGCCTTATCAGAAAACCCTGCATTATGCACTACATCACAAAAAAGGAGTGATCGGGTTATCGCTGGCTGTGTTCTTAGGTTCTTTGGGACTGTTTCCACTGGTGGGACTGAGTTTTTTCCCGCCTGCTGAAATGCCTGATTTTCTGATACGTGTACAAATGCCCAAAAATGCTTCTATTGACGAAACGGATAAAGTGGTCGGATATGCAGAGGCAATTTTAGATACCACACATACTGTCGATAGATATGCTGCCAACGTGGGACATGGTAACCCCAGGATCTACTATAACAGCTTTCCCCGGGATTTCGCCAAAGACTTTGGTGAAATATATGTTCATCTGAAAGGATACGACAGAAAAGATTATGAACGCACTGTAACAGCTTTGAGAAAGGTATTTAGCCGCTATCCGTTTGCAGACATTTATGTGAAGGAATATGAACAGGGTGTGCCGGTAAAAGCTCCTGTTATGATCTATGTTTATGGCCGGGACCTGAACCGGTTGCAACGTCTGGCCGGGAAAGTAGAAGCCATGCTGAAAACCACTCCCGGTGCCATTAACGTGGAAAACAGGGTGAAACAGAACCGGACGGATATCTGGTTCCATATCAACAGAGACAAAGCCCTGAGTCTGGGTGTGCCGGTCTATGAGATCGATAAGACGATACGTACTGCTGTCAATGGTACCACGGTAGATGATTTCAGAGACAGGGAAGGAAAAGAATATCCCATTGTGGTGCGTATGCCCTATGACAAACACCTGAAACTTTCGGACCTGGAAAAAGTATATGTAAAATCCCTGTCCGGACGATTTATTCCCTTGACACAACTGGCTAAACCTGAATTTCACAGTGTGCCGGGTATTATTACACGATATAATATGCACCGTACGATCCTGATCACAGCGGATATAGCAAAGGATCACTCGCTGGATGACGTCATGAAGCCGGTATTGAGGCAGTTAAAACAATATCCTTTTCCCTTGGGATATGGCTATATTGTGACCGGCGAACTGGAAAACAGGAATGAGTCCTTTGGCGGGATGCTGGAGGCCGGCATCATTGCCCTGATAGCGATCTTTGCCGTACTGGTTCTGCAATTCCGGTCTTTTACACAACCCCTGATCATCTTTGTAGCCATACCGCTGGCTATTATCGGCTCTCTGTGGGCCCTGTTCCTCGCCGGATTGTCCTTTTCATTTACCGCTTTTGTAGGTTTGGTCAGTCTGATAGGTATTGTGGTAAATAACTCTATTATCCTGGTTGATTACTCCAATACCTTGCGTTCTGAAGGAAAAGGTATGTCCGAAGCCGTAACAGAAGCGGGCAAAGTTCGTTTTACCCCCATTCTGCTTACGGCTTTTACCACCATTGGCGGGTTGTTACCCCTGACATTGCGGGGTGGAATGATCTGGGCGCCCCTGGGCTGGACCATTATCGGTGGCCTGCTGGTATCTACTATGCTTACCCTGGTTGTCGTGCCGGTGCTTTATACCATGCTGACGGAAAAATAATGATTGAATGATTGAATGCTGTGAACGTATTCCCCATTGATTGTGGCGAGGAACTGATGAAGATGCATAGGATACCGGAATAATGACGTAAAAAAATGTTGATCAATGAACGGTGAACGGGAGAATAAGAAAAAATAAGATCCAAGAGCCAAATATAAAGGATCGTTGCATTAATATTTGTTGTACGAAATTATATAATTGCTATAGCCCTATGTAAAATCGGATACAGCTCTATATGTAATGTTACATAAGTAATTATATTTACATACATAAACATATTTTTAACGTATTTATATTTAAAAAATAAATATTTTACAATATAAATAACATGAATATGTTACAATTGTAAACAATTATATTATTGGTATATAATATATTAAATACCAGTTATATATGCAAATAATATCATGTGATACTTCAAGTAATATTACGAATTTCCTGCGGAATATGACTTGATAGTCCTTTTTATAATGTTATAACAATAGTATATCAATTAATTACTTCTGATATATAAAGTATTACTTTACTTTATTACTATAACCATTGAAATTATTATATATAGTTATATAA
>WFSC01000401.1 GCA_015486185.1 Bacteroidales bacterium
AAAGTAAAGGGTGGATGTTTCAGGTGCAGGCAGTTACCCTCGTCAAAAGGATGTCCTCCCTCCCAGGGTTTCTCTCCTTCATAAAAATAAGGCGTATCAGGGCCGTCGTCAGGTTTCTTCCGGGCAATGGTTTTTCCGTTCACCTGTAATTCCACTTCCTCTACATTGCCGTACACGATCACTTTCCGTACTTCTTCCCCTTTTGCCCAGTAGTTAGCGATAAACACCTCCGGTTTCATTTTTCCTTTCGCCAGTTTCTGACCGGGATCCAGTTGGGAACGATAAAAGTGCCAGGTAAATTTGGGAATACGAAAGATATCCGACGCTCCGCTGGCAGATATCGTCGGGCAGCATCCGCGGTTGTGGTCAAACATCTCCCAGGTAGCATTGCCGTTGGTCCAGGGCCAGTACGCATTATACCGGTTGAAAGACCACTGGAAGTTCCATGCTGACTGTAGCAGAGCCTTTTCGCCGGCCCCTCGTCGCTGACGCGACGTACTGTGATCACCCCCAAACTCATAGTCTCCGTATTCCCGGATAAATCCGGGTTTCCGGCTGTCGTTGGGGCGTGTAAAATCCTTGTGCCAGTCGTTATACAGCACATCCCATACATAACTGCCATACATATCGCCGGAGGTATAACATTGATCACCCGGATACTCCTTATGGGCAATAGCATAGGCTTTCTTTTTCCACCACATGGGTAGGCGGGATTCGTTGAGGACGGTCTCCCACATCACCACACTGGGATGGTTGCGGTCGCGACGGATCATATCCCGGATATCCCGGAAAGTACGTTCCACAAACAGCGAGTCGCTGTTGAAAAACTGCCAGCCGGGAATGGGCTCGATGACCAGCAATCCTAGTTTGTCACAGGCATCCAATACCGAAGGATCCTGCGGATAATGTGATAAACGTACGATGTTGAAACCCCCGTTCTTTATCTTCACCATATCCCGGTATTGGGCATGATCCGGCAGGGCATTGCCAATATAGGGATATTCCTGATGACGGTTGGTACCTGTGAGCTTCACAGATCGTCCGTTTAGGAGAAAACCCCTGTCGCGGGTGAAGGCAAACCGCCTGATACCAATATACGTTTCTATTTTATCCACCAGATCACCGGCCTCTTTCACCCGGGTTTCCAAGCGGTAAAGGTAAGGATCTTCAATGTCCCAAAGATGAGGACTGGAAACATGTATCTCCTGGACCTCAAACACCACCTCTTTTCCCGGCACCCTGATAGTACTGCTCCTTCTTCCGCAGATTTTACCGTTTTTATCATACAGCGTCTGAACTACATCAAGCAGCATCACTCCGGATTCATCATTTTTCACAGTCGTTTTGATTCGTACTGCGGCACGTTTCTCATTAACCTCGGAGTATGTCACAAAAACACCTCCGGCAGCGGGCATGCCGGCAGCTACCGGATCAGGAATGTATATTTTCCCGGTTTTTATCAGATACACATCCCGGTATATGCCACTGTAATAGCAAAAGTCCAGGCGACTCTGCTGTTTCCCGGGCGGGATCAGGGGATTGTCGCGGTTATTCAACCGCACCAATATCTCATTGGTGTCTCCGTAATGCAGGAAAGGATTCATTCGTACCTCAAAAGGGGTATAGCCTCCGGCATGATAAGCAGCCCTGTGGCCGTTAACCCAGATAAACGCCTCCTGCATAGCCCCTTCAAAATACAGGAACAGATTACGGCCCGTATCCTGCTCCGGAATATAAAACCGTTTACGGTAATAACAGATACCCTCCCAGGGATGCTTTACCACCAATGGTTCAACATAAGCAGTATGTGGCAAGGTCACCGCTTGCCATTGTTTGTGTTGAAATTCCTGTAATTCTTTCTGCGGATCAATTTTTTCTGTGCTATCCCGGGCAATTACATTTATCGTTTCGATGTTATATTGCGACTCCCAGTTTTTTCCGGCCTGCATTTCCCGCTTTTGCATTGAAAACGTATCTATATCGTGCAGGCGGAGAAAATACCAACCGGAAGAAAAATCTATTTTCCGGTCATGCTTTCCAACCGCAGGGTTACAGGAACATAAAAAAACCAAAAAAACCGGAAGAAATAAAAAGAAATGTACACTTTTTTTTTGCATAACGGGAAAAGGCTTTAATACATTCCTTCAAATATCAGAAAAAATTTTCAGACTATATCCATTCGGAAAATACACAAAAAACAAGTTATGCACAGATGGATAAATGAGAGATTAAGGAGATGTACAAGCGGAACCCCGGGGCAAAACCCCGAGGAATTCTTTGATAAAAAAACTAATGACCATCGAATCACTAAGACCCTGTAAGGGCGAATGAGCAGAAGAAAAAACCGACATGTCCAGAGAATTTATTATCAGGGAAAAGAATAAAAGAACTACTTCCTTAAAATTATTTTATTTTTGAGGAATTTTTAACTTAAAATAGCAATG
>WFSC01000402.1 GCA_015486185.1 Bacteroidales bacterium
GTTATATGGGTGCTCCAAAAATGTGCGGAAGACAGGAGTTGTGCCGGCAACTTAGTAAAATATTCATTCTTTTATTCAAAATTTTACATTCTAAATTCATTTATATATATTTGTTCAATAAATGACTTTTAGTCACTTATTATACTAAAGTCTATTAACATGGGTATATCTGAGAGAAAAGCCAGGGAAAAGGAGCGGAGGCGCAATGAGATCATTGATGCAGCCGAACATTTGTTCTTTAACAAGGGTTATGAAAAGGTTACCATGGATGATATTGCGGAGGAAGCGGAATTATCAAAAGGAACGCTTTATCTTTATTTCAGGAGCAGGGAGGATCTTCATTATGCTATTGTAATGCGGGGACTGGAGATACTGAACAGGTTGATCAGGGAGGTGTATGATCCCCAAAAAAGCGGGCTGGAAAATATCCTGCAAATGGGGGAGGTTTATATCCGCTTTTTCCGTGAATACACTGATTATTTTAAGGCCATTATGTTTTTTGATGCTACCAAATTTGAGAAGGTGGATCCCGGTTCGAGAATGCAGATCCTGGGAGATGATTCCCCGCTGGTCTTTTTTATGGAAGTATTGAAACAGGGCCAGAAAGATGGAAGCATAACGCAGGAAATCCCTGCCGAACAATTGGCTATTATTCTGTGGTCACAGGTTTCAGGCGTGTTTGAGTTTATCGCTTTGCGTGGCAAACTGCTGGATCTGCTGGAAATAGATAATATCGTATTGATACGGAATCAGATAAAAGTGTTGCTGTATGGACTCGAACACAAAAAAGAAGATTAGCGGAGGAGTACTGATCTTTTTACTCCTGGTCATTTCCTTACATGCGCAACAGTCCGATACTTTGTTATCCTACTATATCCGGACAGGCCTGGAAAATAATCTGGCATTGAAGCAAAAGAATGCAGATTATGAAAAGAGCCTTAAAGCGTTGGATGAAGCCCGTTCTTTCTTTTTTCCGGCTCTTTCATTCAATGCCCGTTATTCGCTGGCGGAAGGAGGGCGTACCATTGAATTTCCGGTAGGAGATATGCTGAATCCTGTGTATAACACCCTGAATTATCTGACCCATACCCATCTTTTCCCAAATATTGAAAATCAGACCTTTAAATTTCTCCGCCCCCATGAGCACGAGACAAAACTGGAACTGGTTCAGCCATTATTTAATCCTGATATATTATATAACTATAAGATACAGAAAGAGATGACAGGATTCTGGGAAGCTGACCGGAATACTTATAAACGGGCCCTCGTGGCAGATATCAAGAAGGCGTATTACACCTATCTGAAGATGGTCCGTATTGAGGAACTGGTCAGGAGTACCCGGACACTGCTGGAAGCCAATGTGCGACTGAATGAAAAGTTATATAATAACCAGAAAATTACGGTGGATGTAGTGTACCGCAGTCGTTCGGAACTGAGCCGCTTTGAGCAGAATGCCGCCGAAGCCCGTAAAAACCTACAGGCTGCAAAATCCTATTTTAACTTTTTGCTGAACAAACCGCTGGATACGGATATAAGTGTTCCTGATTCGTTGCCGGTGGTTGCTGTGATCCCTGATCCGGTGAAAGATAAGCAGTTGGCTCTGCAGAACAGGGAAGAGCTGAAACAACTGGATTACGGATTACGTTCGGCGGATTATCACCTGAAACTGACAAAAAATGACCGGCTGCCGGTGATTTTTGCCGCTGTCGATTACGGATTCCAGGGAGAGACCTATCAGTTTGATAAAAATCATGATTATACCCTGGCTTCTTTTGTTCTGCGATGGGATATTTTTAAGGGGATGCAGAAAAAGGCAAGGATCAGTGAAAGTCGTATCGAAATGGATAAGCTGAAGGCAAAGCAGGAGGAATTACGGCAGCAGATACAGTTGCAGGTAGAAAATGCCTGGAACAACCTGGTGGCTGCCGGTAAAGCCATGCGTGCTGCCAGTGAGGAAGTGATAGCAGCCGACAAGGCTTTCCGGGTTATGTCCAGAAAATATGAAATAGGTATGGCCAATTATGTGGAGTTTCTGGATTCCCGGACCAATATGACGGGCGCCCGGCTGAGAAAGATCATATCAAAATATGATTATATGATAGCTTATGCTGAATATGAACGTGTTACGGCTACTTACCTAATGAAATAATTGAAATAAGATGAATCGAATGATTACAGGGAAAAAAGGAGCAGGCATCCTGCTAATTCTTCTGATGCTGGCAGTGGCCTGCCGGGAAAAAGGCAGTAAAACGGGAGAGAA
>WFSC01000403.1 GCA_015486185.1 Bacteroidales bacterium
CTATATATGGTTAAATGGGGGGAAAGTGGGCTATAGTGAGGGAAGCATGACCCCGGCAGTATTTAACTTAACTCCTTTTCTGAAAAAAGGGAAAAACCGTTTGGCAGTGGAAGTTTTCCGGTGGTCTGACGGCTCCTATCTCGAAGACCAGGACATGTGGCGCTTCAGTGGGATCTTTCGCCCGGTTTATTTATACAGCACGCCGCCGGAGCATCTCGAAGATTTTTTTGTACGTTCAAGCCTTGACGATAAATATGAAAACGGGCTAATGCATATCACAGCTAAAGTGCGTAATTCGTCAAACAACAACCTGCCTCCGGCAGAAGTGGATGCCTATTTATATGGCCAGGGTGGCAAACTGATTGGGAATAGTCCAATAGCACATGCAAAAACCCTGACAGACATCCCTGCCGGTACGGATGGAATTGCCGAACTTTATGCCAAGGTACCTCACCCAAAGAAATGGACTGCAGAAACCCCCAATTTATATACTGTTGTCCTGGTGCTGAAAGGACATGAAGGGAAAGTTCTGGATGTTGCCAGAACAACAACCGGGTTCCGAAACATTCGGATAAAAGATGGGATGTTTTTGGTGAACGGGATCCCCATAAAATTAAAAGGTGTAGATTTTCACGATCATGATCCGTTCCATGGCAGGGCCTTGGATTTAAAGTGGATAGAAAAGGATGTGAAACTTATGAAACAGGACAATATAAATGCCGTACGAATGTCGCATTATCCTCATGACCCAAGGTATTATTACCTTTTCGACAAGTATGGGATTTACGTCATCGACGAGACAAACCTGGAGTCACATGGCATGTCATTTAGAAAGGACCTTCTTCCGGGAAGTGACCCGTTATGGACAAATGCCTGCGTCGACCGCATTGCACGTATGATCGCCCGTGATAAAAACCACCCTTCAGTTATTATCTGGTCACTTGGAAACGAGGCGGGTTATGGGGAAAACTTTAAGTTGATGGCTGCTTATGCCCGTGCAGTTGATCCTTCCCGGCCAATACATTATTCGCAAATGAACCAAATTGCAGATATTGTTAGCTATGCGTACCCTACACCTCAAGCCCTTCAGGCTATGGCCATGAACCCCAAGATCACCAAGCCAATCTTTTTAAAAGAATATGACCATTCCATGGGAAATTCCACAGGAGAGCTTGCCACTTACTGGAACCTCATTAACCATTATAAAAATTTATTGGGTGGTTGTATATGGGACTGGGTCGACCAGGGCTTATATAAGAAAGATGCAAAAGGAAAAATGTTCTGGGCTTATGGTGGTGATTATGGGGATGTCCCCAACAATGCCAATTTTAATATTAACGGGATTGTCTCCCCTGACAGGAAACCCCATCCGGCATATTATGAGGTAAAACATGTTTATCAATACGTAATGTTCCAGGCTACTCCGGGCGATTTGGCAAAAGGCCGTGTGATTATACAAAACCATTATTTCTTTACTAACCTGGGCAATTACTCTCTCCGGTGGGAATTGGCCCAAAACGGTAAAGTAATCCAAACAGGCGAAATTGACACACTTACCACTAAACCGAATACCACCACGAGGGTACATCTGCCCATTAAAAAACCTTCCTTGAAAGCCGGGTCAGAGTACTGGCTTAATTTACAGGTTGTTCTTAAGCATAACGAGTATTGGGCACCCAAAGGATTTACGGTAGCATGGGATCAATTTAAAATGCCGTGGGCTACAGCCCCTGCCCCAAAGTTAGGGAAAACCAATGACCACCCTGTAAAAATAAGCAGGTCAGGTAATTTAGTTATTCTTTCCGGAAAGCCTTTTAAGATAACCATAAATAAACAAACCGGAGCCCTCCAATCCTATAACTGGAACGGTATTCAATTGATTAGTGGCCCGCTGAAACCCAACTTCTGGCGTGACCCTACAGATGATGACAGAGCCGGGTGGAAAGGAGAGTTAAATGCATGGAAAAACGCCGGGGACATGAGAAAAGTCACCTCGTTTAATTTACATATCGGACCCGGCAAAACTATCGTTGTTAATGTTAAAGGTACTTTGCCTGTAGGAAAATCAATTTGGAAGTTAAAATACACCATCTATGAAAACGGGGTTGTTAAAGTAGAAGAAACCTTGATCCCCATTGGGCTCGTGCCTTTGTATATCCCAAAAGTAGGAATGACTTTGCGCATCCCCAAACAGTTTGGGATGATGACATGGTATGGCCGCGGGCCCCAGGAGAATTATGTCGACAGACAAACCGGGGCAATGGTGGGTATTTATTCCGGATTGGTTGACACACTTTGGACAGACTATGTAAGGCCCCAGGAGAATGGGAACAGGGACGGCGTACGTTGGGTAAGGTTTACAAACCCAAAAGGCATAGGGTTAATGGCAATTGGTGCCCCGACTTTGAGTGTAAGTGCATGGCCTTATTCATTACAAGACTTGGAAAAAGCAACACATATTGACGACCTTCCGGTCCGTAATTATATCACTGTCAATTTAGATGATAAGCAAATGGGGGTTGGAGGAACCAATACATGGTCCAGCAAAGCACGTGCTTTACCACAATACCGGTTACCAACAGACCAACAGTACTATTACGCTTTTTATTTGCGCCCGTACCAAAAATAATGTGTTGCATATAGAATATGAAAATCTTAAAATCAATTAATCACAAAACGATCTAAAATACAAAACAATGAAAAGAAACAGTTTGCTATTTTTAATCGCCCTGTCTGTTTTAATGGTCTTTAGTCAATGCAATAGACCGGTGGCCACAAAGGCAACAAGGACAAGGAAAAACTTTGATTGGGGCTGGCGCTTCCACCTTGGGGATATTCAAGGGGCGCAATATGTTAACTTTATCGACACGTCTTGGAGAAAGCTAAACCTGCCCCATGACTGGAGCATTGAAGGAAAATTCAGTGAAAACAACCCCGCCGGGGCAAGTGGGGCTTATCTGCCTTGCGGCATTGGATGGTACCGAAAAACCTTTACACTCCCCAACTCAGATAAAGGTAAACTTGTCTTTATTGATTTTGACGGCGTGTATATGAACAGCAAAGTATGGATTAACGGTCACCTTCTTGGGGAAAGGCCTTATGGTTATATCTCTTTCAGGTACGAACTGACCCCTTATTTGAACTTTGGCGGCAAAAAGAACGTTATTGCCGTCAGGGTGGACAATTCAAAACAGCCCGCTTCCCGATGGTATTCCGGATCGGGCATTTACAGGAATGTTTGGCTGGTTACTACCAACAAAGTATATGTCGGCCATTGGGGCACTTTCGTTACAACGCCCAAGATATCAAAAACCCTGGCCACAGTACAAGTTAAAACCAATATCAGGAACAGGGAAAACACCGAACAACAGGTTTCTTTGAAAACTGTTTTATTAAATGCCCACGGAAAACAAGTGGCTGTTTCTGTGTCAAAAGCAGCCGTTGGCAGCGATACTGTTACAACTTTTACGCAAACAATGGATGTGCCAAATCCTGCGTTATGGTCAGTTGGCCATCCTTACCTCTATAAAGCTGTATCTTATGTAAGTTCAAAGGGTAAAGTCCTGGATAAATATACTACCCCTTTTGGTATCCGCTATTTCCGGTTTGATCCCGATAAAGGATTCTTTCTTGATGGCAAACACATGAAAATATGGGGCGTTTGTGACCATCACGGCCTGGGCCCCCTGGGCGCCGCAGTGAACACACGTGCCATAGAACGGCAACTTCAGGAACTCAAAGCAATGGGGTGCAATGCAATACGCACATCACATAACCCACCTGCCCCTGAACTGTTAAACCTTGCTGACAAAATGGGCTTTCTTATCATGGATGAGGCTTTCGACGTTTGGGAAAAAGGCAAAAAGAAATACGATTATCATTTATATTTTGACAAATGGCATAAGAAAGACCTAAGCGATTTCGTAAGACGTGACAGAAATCACCCCAGTGTCATAATATGGAGCATCGGCAATGAAATCCCTGAGCAATATTCTCCACGAGGAGCCAAGATTGGAAAAGAATTAGCAGGCATTGTAAGATCTTTGGATCCCACACGGCCCATAACTTCTGCTATGAATGGCCCCGAGAACAAAAACAATTATTTAGCCCGTTCCGGTGCCCTTGACCTTATAGGCCATAATTATGACATAAAAGAATGGAGTAAATTCCACAAAGTATTCCCGGGGGGAAAGTTTATAGCCACGGAAACCACGTCAGCCCTTGCTACCCGCGGACACTATGATATGCCCTCGGACAGTATCCGTATTTGGCCTTCCCGCAAAGCCTGGAAACTCGTACGAAAAAAAATGAAAGAAAACAAAAACATCAATTTTCAAAAACTTGCCGCACAATACCATATTATGAACCCTGATTTTACATGCTCTTCTTATGACAATTGTCGGGTGCCGTGGGGTTCCACCGCTGAAGCAACATTGAAACTTGCAGAAAAATATGATTTTGTCTCCGGCATGTTCGTTTGGAGTGGCTTTGATTATCTCGGAGAACCTACACCTTATCTCTGGCCCGCAAGAAGTTCTTATTTCGGGATTATTGATTTGGCAGGGTTCCCCAAAGACGCTTATTACTTATACCAAAGCCAGTGGACACAAGACACGGTATTGCATATTTTCCCTTATTGGAACTGGAAAAAAGGAGAAACTGTTGATGTTTGGGCTTATACAAATTGTGACAGCGTAGAATTGTTCCTGAACGGGAAGTCCCTGGGCAAAAAGTCCATGGAAGGCGGTAAAATGCACTTAATGTGGCGGGTACCTTATGTACCCGGAACATTGAAAGCTGTTGGATATAAAGGTGGCAAAGTGGTCAGGGACACCGAAATAAAGACTGCCGGCCCCGCTTCAAAAGTACTCCTGAGTGCAGACCGGAGCATAATCCGTGCTGACGGAAGGGACCTTTCTTTCGTTACGGTGACCATAGCAGACAAAAAAGGCACCATGGTACCCACCGCAGACAATATGGTGCATTTCAATGTTTCCGGCCCGGCAACCATTGCAGGAGTTGGCAATGGATGCGAAACCAGCCTGGAACCTTTTAAAGCCAATTACCGAAAAGCATTTAACGGGAAGTGCCTTGTGATACTTCAGTCCACCAGGAAACCCGGAACGGTGTCCCTCACGGCAAAAGCCAAAGGGTTGCTTCCGGCAACGGTAATAATCAAAACAGTAAAATAATATAAAAGATTATAATGATTAAAAACCTTTAAAAAATTTAGCTTATGAAAAAAACAAGTGTAAATAAATTAAAATATTACATCTTCTTTGTTGTTATTTTACCGGCCATCTTTTTTAATAATAGTCTTTCAGCCCAGGATTCTGTTCAATTAGCAAAATCCCCACCTATGGGATGGAACAGTTGGAATAAGTTTGGATGCAATATAAATGAAAAGATTATTATGGAGATGGCCGATGCAATGGTAAGAAGCGGAATGAGTAAAGCCGGCTACAAATATATAGTAATTGATGATTGTTGGCAGGGCGGCAGAAAAAAAGATGGTGAAATTTATGCTAACAAAAAACGCTTTCCTCATGGAATCAAATATCTTGCCGATTACATTCATTCCAAAGGCCTGAAATTCGGTATTTATTCAGATGCAGGAACAAAGACCTGCCAAAGACGTCCCGGAAGTCGTGGATACGAATTTCAAGATGCCCGAACCTATGCAAAATGGGGGGTTGATTATGTAAAATACGATTGGTGTTATCATGGCACCCAAAATGCAAAAGCTTCCTATTTATTGATGAGTAAAGCACTGAAGTCAACCGGAAGACCTATTGTTTTTAGTATCTGTACATGGGGAACCAATAAACCATGGCTTTGGGGCAAAGGTATCGGGAATTTATGGCGTACCACAGAGGACATTCAGGATAATTGGAATTCTATGATGAATATTGTAAATCAGCAAAAATCACTCTATAAATATGCAGGGCCAGGCCACTGGAATGATCCGGACATGTTGGAAATAGGCAACGGGGGCATGACAACAACTGAGTACAAAAGCGAATTCTCGCTCTGGTGTATGCTCTCAGCCCCATTGATGGCCGGGAATGATTTGAGAAATATGACAGCTGAAACGCTTAAAATCCTTACCAATAAAGAACTTATTGCTTTGGATCAGGACAAACTCGGCAGGCAGGCATTCTGCTATCGTGACATAGGCGGTTATGAAATATGGATTAAAGAGCTGACGAACCATGAAAAAGCTGTTTGTTTGCTAAACAGTTCTGATGAAAGGAAAAAGGTTCAGGTAAATTTTGCCTTATTGCTGAAAGCCAGTAGTAATTATTGGAGACCGGATCCTTATAAGTTGGCGGACTACCGGGTACGGGACTTGTGGCAACATAAATATTTGAAACTCAAAAAAAACATTAAGTATATAAAATTGCCACCGCATTCTGTAAAAGTTTATCAATTTGTTAAAAAGTAATTTCTTGTATAACATATAATGATTTAACTTATAGTCAAATGAATAGAAAAAAAACATTAATCCCTTTAAATTGGAATTTATTTTTCCTGTTAATCATTCTGATGTCCTGTGTTTCATGCAGGGTAAAAAATAAACGGTTTTCTTCAGACAGTAAAAGTTCACCCGTTGTATCAGCAAACGGCCATACATTTACTATGAATTCAAAAACCTTTTTACTGGATGGCAAGCCTTTTGAAATAATTGCCGGGGAGATGCCTTATGCCCGCATCCCTGAGAAATACTGGAAACAGCGCATCGAAATGGCCAAAGCCATGGGCTGCAATACCATTACCACTTATGTATTCTGGAATTACCATGAAA
>WFSC01000404.1 GCA_015486185.1 Bacteroidales bacterium
ACAGAAAAGCATGTAAGGATGCTGGAAGCTTTTATTGTGGAACAGCCGGAATACTGGCTTTGGTCTCACCGCAGATGGAAATATAAACTATCCGATGTCAGGAAAAATAATGTTGTAATTTCTGATTCTCTGCGGCGTGCCGGGATAAAAAAACAGGATGCCGGATAAAGCAATTATCTTTGACTCTGAAAATTGGATGTATGATTAAAGCAGCCATAGTAATATTGAATTGGAACGGGAAAAAGCTTCTCGGGGAGTTCCTTCCTGTTCTGCTTCGTTATACCGACGTGGGAAAAACGGAGATTGTGGTGGCTGACAATGGTTCGACAGATACATCCGTCTTGTTCGTGAAAGATAAATTTCCACAGGTCAGGGTGATAGAGTTAGGTGCCAATTATGGCTTTGCCGGGGGGTATAACAGGGCATTAAAGCAGGTTGATTCGACTTATTATGTTTTATTGAATTCGGACGTTGAGGTTACTGAGGGCTGGTTGGATACGCTCATTCGTTTTATGGACGAAAATCCGGGGACAGGGGCTTGTATGCCTAAAATAAGATCTTTCCGGGAGAAAACGAAGTTTGAATATGCGGGTGCTTCCGGTGGATTTATTGATAAATACGGTTATCCCTTTTGTCGTGGCCGGATTTTCAACAATACAGAAGAAGATCACGGACAATATGATACGCCTGTGAAAGTATTCTGGACCAGTGGAGCCTGTATGATGATCCGGTCCGAAGTTTACTGGCAGGCAGGAGGACTGGATGAAGACTTTTTTGCCCATATGGAAGAAATTGATCTTTGCTGGCGCATGCAGAGAGCCGGATATAATGCATATGTTATCCCTTCGGCCATGGTGTATCATGTGGGCGGGGCTTCCTTGCATGAAGCCAATCCGCAAAAAACCTACCTCAATTTCCGTAATGATCTTTTTATCCTCTATAAGAACCTGCCCGATAACAGACTATGTAAAGTGCTTTTTGTCAAGCTGATACTGGATGGTGTTGCAGCTTTGAAATTTCTGGCCTCTTTGCAACCCACCCATCACCTGGCTGTCTGGCGGGCTCATTTTTATTTCTGGAGGCACCTGAAAAAACTCAGGATGAAAAGAAAGCTGGTTAACCGGCTGCCTGAACGGAATATTTCAGGTATTTATAAAAAAAATATAGTTTTTCAGTATTATATAAAAGGTATCCGGACTTTTAGCGTTTTGAAACAGAAAGATTTTACATAGTGCCGGATGAGAATTTGTAAAGTGAATAGGGAATCCCGAATAAGGGCAATAAGATGAACCGATCCGGGTTATTTTATGGAATAACCGATCTTTTCTGCAGATGAAGAACCAGACAGGACATATAAAAAAAACAGGCATTTTACTCCTGTTGGTTACCGGGATCTTTTTTTATTCCTGTAACAAGGAGCATTTTATCACTTCTCCGGATGTTCAACTGGGATTTTCGACGGATACCCTGTTTTTTGATACCATTTTTACCACGATAGGATCAACCACCCGGTCATTTACTGTACATAATCCATATAATAAACCACTGAAAATTGAATCGGTCCGTCTGGGAAAAGGTCTCGATTCGCCTTTCCGGTTAAATGTTGACGGGGTGCCGGGAAATGAAGTACACGATCTTGAAATTCAGGGTCATGACAGTATGTATGTTTTTGTGGAAGTTACCATAGATCCGTTGGGGAACAGTATGCCTCTTTTGGTACAGGATTCGGTTGTTTTCCTTATCAATAACCGGGAGCAGGATGTTGACCTGGTGGCCTGGGGACAGGATGTGCATCTGATAGACGGGGAAATTATCAAAGCGCAGACCTGGGAGAATGACAAACCGTATCTGATCATTCATTCCATGATGGTAGATACAGGACAAACGCTTTTGATCAAACCGGGTGTAAGGATATACAGTCATTTTAATTCCACGATCTATATCAGCGGAACATTGATCGTGAAGGGTACATTGGATGAACCGGTGATTTTTACGGGAGACCGTCTGGAAAAGATGTATGAGGATATCCCGGGGCAATGGAGCGGGATCTACTTTTTGAACGGGAGTAAACACAATGAGATCGGGAATGCGACGATCCGGAATGGAATATATGGCGTACATCTGGGTAATTTCTATTCGCATGATTCATTTCCCGATTTACATATCAGCAATACGATCATCCAACATATGAACTTTGCCGGTATTTCAAGTGTTGGGGCCCGGATAAGGGCTGAGAATTGTGTTATTGCCGATTGCGGTTTTTACGGTCTTTCACTTACCACCGGCGGGGATTATCGTTTTATTCATTGCACGGTAGCCAATTATTGGGCTTGGTCGAATCGTACAGGCACCTCCCTTTTACTGACCAACTATTATAATCTGAATGATACTGCTTTGTTTACCGGAGACCTGGTACGGGCTGATTTTAAGAACATGATCATTTACGGCAATCAGGAGTCGGAGGTTGCATTGTCTTCCATATCAAAGGAAGTAGGATTCCGGTATTATTTTGATCATTGCCTGTTGAAAGTGAAAAACCCTGAAGAAAATCCTGACACGGCTTTTCATAATGTGTTTTTTAATAAGGATCCCGGTTTTGTTTCGACGGATGATTATGATTTTCAGTTGGATTCATTGGCTTTTGCCCGGGATAAGGGAGATCTGCAGATCGCAATGGCCGTGCCACTGGATATACTGGGCCATGACCGGACTGCTGACGGACATCCCGACCTGGGAGCCTATGAGCGGATCGATTCGACAACCACGAAGTGAGAGGAATACGTTTTATAGGGCTTGTGACTATTCTGCCGGCGTTATTTTCCGGAATGCTGTGCTATTCCCAGTCTTCAGGTATTGATGTAATGTTTTATAATACAGAGAATTATTTTGATCCATTTGATGATTCCCTTACGGTGGATGAAGAATTTACTCCGGATGGTGCCATGCACTGGACCCGGAAAAGATTTCAGCAAAAGAGCGATCATCTGTTCAAGGTATTCATGGCAGCCGGTGAGTGGGAGCCTCCGCAGGTGATCGGGCTGGCTGAGGTGGAGAACAGGTATGTTCTTCATTATCTGACAAAAGAAACTCCTTTCGGAAAATTTGATTATGGAATAGTGCATTATGATTCGCCTGATAAGCGGGGTATTGACGTGGCTTTGTTGTACCGTAAAAAGAATGTGAGGGTTTTGTCATCCCGGGCTGTCCCCGTTGTTTTTAAGAAATATCCTGAAAAGAAAACAAGGGATATCCTGTATGTTTTATTGACCACAGGGCGTGATACGATAGCGTTTTTTGTTAACCACTGGCCATCGAGATGGGGTGGTTATCTGGAAAGTGAGTCTTACCGGCTGGAGGCTGCCCGTGTATTGATACAAGTTTTAGATTCAATGAGAAATGTAATCCCTAACCGGAAAATTGTTATTATGGGGGATTTTAATGATGAACCGGGGGACCCCTCTCTTTCGCTGATAGCAAAAAAAGATCATGAAGGATATATTAACCTGATGATGCCGTTATATGACAAAAAGGAAGGCACTCTGTATTATGATCATCGCTGGTGGCTTTTTGACCAGTTTATTGTTTCAGATAATCTTTTTCCGGCCGTAACGGAGGTACGTATCTTTAATCCGGCTTTTTTACTGACCCGGGAAGGAGATATTCCTTTCCGTACCTATGTCGGGATGCGTTATCAGAACGGATTCAGTGACCACCTGCCGGTATTGTTAAAAATACAAATCAGGTAGTGTTTCCTTTTTTAAGGAGATCATTTTTTACTTCCAGTCCCATGTGCCGGGCCTGTTTGATCATAAAACGATAGGCTTCCTCCCGGTCGTTACGGATAGTGCCTTCCAGTATAGCTTCTTTAATGGCATCTTTTAGTATTCCGATGGTCTTTGAAGGGGGTATATTGAAAGTTTTCATAATATCCTCACCGGTCACGGGAGGTTGAAAATTGCGTACGGCATCTTTTTCCTCTATGATTTTCAGTTTTTTACGAACCAGTCTAAAGTTTCTGAGGTGCTGTCTTACCTTTTTTTCATTTTTTGAAGTGATATCCGCTTCGCACAAGGTCATCAGATCTTCAATATTATCACCTGCTTCAAACAGGAGCCGGCGAACTGCCGAGTCAGTAACTTCGTTGGTGGTCAGGGCAATGGGACGGAGATGCAAGGCAACCAGTTTCTGAACATATTTCATTTTATCATTCATGGGCAGTTTCAGTCGTCTGAAAATTCCGGGGACCATCTTTGATCCGATGTAGTCATGTCCATGAAATGTCCATCCCTGGCCGGGGATGAATTTCTTGGTAACGGGCTTGGCAACGTCATGCAGTAAGGCAGCCCACCGTAGCCAGAGATTATTGGTTTTCCTGCTCACATTGTCAACCACCTGGATGGTATGTAAGAAAACATCCTTATGCTGAATACCGTTGCGTATTTCCACTCCTTTCATAGCATCCAGTTCCGGAAGGATTTCTTTCAGTAAACCGGAGCGGTCAAGAAGAAGGAATCCCGCAGAGGGTTTATCTGTCATCATGATCTTATTCAGCTCGATGACGATCCTTTCCATACTTACAATATGTATTCTTTTCTTATTATGTTTAATGGCTTTGAGAACAACGGGGTCGATCCGGAAATCCAGTTGGGTGGCAAAACGGATAGCACGCAACATGCGTAAAGGATCATCGGAAAATGTTATGTCAGGATCAAGAGGTGTGCGGATGATTTTGTTTTTGAGATCATCCAGTCCTCCGAAGGGGTCGATAAATTTACCGTAGGTATCAGGATGCAGGGAGACAGCCATTGCATTGATAGTAAAATCCCGCCTTTTCTGATCGTCTTCAAGTGTGCCATTTTCGACCACTGGCTTTCTGGAGTCCATGCGATATGACTCACGCCTGGCGCCGACAAAATCAATTTCGGTATCGCCGTAACGGAACATGGCTGTGCCAAAGTTTTTAAAAATGCTGACTTTGGGTTGCGGCTTAAGCTTTCGGGCGGTTTCTCTGGCAACTTCAATGCCTTTCCCCACCACTACAATATCGATATCTTTGGAAGGGTTATCCCTTGCGAGCAGACAATCCCTGACAAAACCTCCCACTACATAAGCCGGGACATCAAGTTGTCTGCATACATCTGAAACAATACGAAATACAGGATGATCCAGACATTTTTCCGGATTCTTATTTGCGGGTATATTTTTATAGCTCATATTTTTGTCAAAGGTACATATGCTTTTATAAAATAATTGTACAAAATTACAATAAACTTATCGTTTCTATAAATAAAAGAATTATCTTTGCGGCTGATTTGTAATTAATACGTATTTTGATTAATTCCAAATTAAAATAACAAACAGAAAAAATTAAAAAAATGGCAGAACATTTGACAGTTGAAACATTTAAGGAAAAGGTTTTTGATTACACGAAAAATCAGGAATGGAAATTTGGGGGAGACAAGCCCTGTGTGATCGATTTCTGGGCAGACTGGTGTCAGCCCTGTAAAATAGTAGCACCGATCATCGAAGAATTATCGGAAGAGTATGAAGGGAAGGTGAATTTTTATAAGGTTGATACAGAGGCTCAGCAGGAGTTGGCCGCTGTTTTTGGTATTCGCAGCATTCCTTCATTATTATTCTGTCCGAAGGATGATCCGCCACAAATGGCAGTAGGAGCTATTCCGAAGGAAACTTTTTATAAGGCGATAAAAGAAGTTCTA
>WFSC01000405.1 GCA_015486185.1 Bacteroidales bacterium
AGAAGTTGGTGGTATCCATTAATTTACCAAGTTCATTCCGTATGATCTCCGTTAACTCTTTCAGGTCTTTGGTAGTTACTGTGGCATTTGAGATCTCAAGCAGGGTATGCAAAACCGCCTCCTGGTGCAAGACAACAGAATGATCATCAGTATTAAAGCTGCTTTCAGGCATTATTTGTTCCCTCTTATCAACATTGAAAAATTTCGAATAAAAATACAATATTATTTTTAAAAATTTTCGTCTTTTGTAATTCCATATCAAATTTATAGCAGAATTACTATTTTTACCTCTGATTTTAATAACCTACTGAAAAATAAATGATGAAAGATATTACAGATGTTGTATTGGTACTGGATTGCGGAGCTACAAATATTAGAACCATTGCTGTAAATGCTCATGGACAGATCGTTGCTGTTTCATCAGTTCCCAATAATACACAACCCGACCCCTTTTACCCGGAGTACAGGATATGGGATGTAGATGAAATATGGAAAAAGTTTTCCCGCACCACCCACGAAGTTATGGAAAAGATACGTAATAACCGGATTGTTGCGATCACGGTCACAACATTTGGCGTTGACGGAGCCCCTTTTTCTGCTGACGGCGAAATGATCTATCCCGTTATTTCCTGGCAATGTCCGAGAACAGCACCTGTCATGGAAAATATTGATAAGTACATTCCACTGGATAAATTATATGGAATATCAGGACTGCAACCTTACAATTTCAATACAATCAATAAGCTTATCTGGCTGAAGGAAAACAAACCTGACGTTGTGGAGAAGATGGATCATTTTCTGTTTATATCATCTATTTTCCTTTTTTACCTTACCGGTGAGATGGCTACTGATATGACCATGGCCGGTACATCTATGCTTACCGATCTGAAAAAACGTCGTTTTTCGGATGAGATATTGGAAAGCATTGGTTTTTCCACTGATATTTTTCCCGGCATTTGTGAACCGGGAACGGTTGTGGGCAGAACCAACTCCCGTGCCGGAAAGGATCTGGGCGTTCCCGAAGGGATCCGGGTCGTTGCAACGGGCCATGATACCCAGTTTGCCATTTATGGTTCGGGAGCAAATGAAAATGTTCCTGTACTTAGTTCCGGTACCTGGGAAATACTGATGGTCCGCAGCAGGGATATCGATATAAAAACAGAATTATTAAAACAGGGGGTCACTACCGAATTGGATCCATTACCCGGTCTTTATGACATCGGAGTCCAGTGGATCGGTTCGGGGGCACTGGAATGGATAAAAAAGATGTTTTACACGGCAGAAGCAAAGAACAGTAATATTTATGACCTGATGATCAGCGAAGCCGGGAAGATTCCGCCCGGCAGTCATGGCATACGGGTTGACCCTTCTTTTTACCCGGGATCTGCCGATGCCGGAACCGGCATGATTACCGGACTGAATATGGACAGTAAAAGGGAAGAGATCTACCGGGCTGGCCTGGAAGCCCTGGCCAGTCGTACCCGAAAAAGTATGCAAATCCTGGAAAATGCCGGCAATTTTACTGCCAGTCAATTGCTGGTAGTTGGCGGCGGATCCAAGAACAAACTATGGAACCAGCTTCGTGCCGATATACTGAAGATACCCGTCCGGGTGGTCAATCAAAAAGAAACGACGGTTCTCGGATCAGCTCTGTTTGCTTTTTACGGCATAGGAATGTATGACTCTCCCGATGCTGCCCGGCAGGCTATAGATTATCACACAGAAGATTATAATCCTTCCCGAGATGCTCCTGCCTACGATCTTTTGTATCAGGATTATCTAAAGTTATTCAATAACCGCCGATAATCAGATATAAAAAAACACCGGAAGATCCGGTGTTTTTTTATACATAAGAAGTTCATTTTACCGGTATAAAGGTCCGTAGGTTTTGCAAGCCCTGAAATCAGCTCCCTCGGGACTGTCGGTGCCAAACATAGTCCAGGCTGCCGGCCTGTAGATACGGTCTTCTTCCACATTATGCATGTTGACAGGGATACGTAACATGGAAGCCAGTGTAATAAGTTTATCTCCGATATGGCCGTAACTGATAGCTCCGTGATTGGCTCCCCAGTTGGCCATAACCGAATAAACATCTCTGAATGGTCCTTTGCCGGTAAGTTTTGGGGCAAACCAGGTAGTAGGCCAGGTTGGATCGGTTCGGTTATTTAATACCTTATGTATTTCCGGATCCAGGTTGACAGTAAACCCCTCGGCTATCTGCATAACAGGGCCTAATCCTTTCACTATATTAATACGGGTCATGGTCACAGGCATCTCTCCCTCGGTCAGAAACTGAGAGGAGAAGCCCCCCCCGCGGAAATATTCAATGGATGCCGGCGGCCAGTTCGTTGCATCCAGGCAGCGTTCCACATCTTCTTCCGTTATCTCCCAGAAGGGTTTCATAACAGCATTTCCTTCGGCATCTTTCATCTGTCCTGTAGCATCAAGTGTGGTAGAACCCGAATTGATCAGATGGATGATCCCGTTGGCAGCCCGGCCTGTCAGTTCTTTGCCCGTTACCCGTTTCACGGCAGCAGGACTCCAGTAGGTACGTACATCGGAAAATATCTGTGCCGTATTGGTCACAAGATGTCCCAAAAGCATGGAAATGCCATTCAGGCTATCGTTCTCCGTTGCCATAATGAAAGGTTCCCTGATCCCGTTCCAGTCAAAAGACGAATTCAGGATCGCTTCCATAAAATCGCCATTGGGAAAATGATCGGTCCATTGCCTTTGTCCCTGGAAACCTGCTGCAATAGCATTATGGCCCATTGCTTCTTCTTCAAACCCCATCTCAGCCAGTTTGGGGTTTCCAACCATCAGGTCACGGGCAATCAGGGTCATCTTAACAATGGTTTCCCATTCATAATCTTTTCTTTCCCTGGATACCTGAAGGGCTGGCGGGTTTCTGTCTTCTCCTTCCCTGCACCTGGCTTTAACCCATTTCATGGCCCTGTCAAATTCTTCGTGGTCATAGATCTCCTCTTCCATTCGTCGCACGAATTCAACCATATCCACCACTTCAGTACGCATACCCAGATAATCCAGGAAAAATTCCTGGTCAACCACCGAACCGACGATACCCATTGACATGCCCCCCAGTGACAAGTAGGATTTATTCCGTAACTCAGCAACAGCCAGACCTGCTTTAGAAAAACGCAACAATTTCTCTTTTACGTCCTCCGGGATTGAAGTATCATTGGCATCCTGCACATCCCGGCCGTAAATACTGAAAGCCGGCAATCCCTTTTGGTTATATCCTGCCTGGGCAGCAGCAAGATAAACGGCGCCGGGTCGTTCGGTACCGTTAAACCCCCAGATAGCTTTGGGCCGCCAGGGATTGGTATCCATTACTTCGGTACCATAACACCAACATGGCGTGACCGTAAGGCTGACCCCTACATTCTCGCGATTGAATTTTTCTTCACACTGAACGGCTTCAGCTACCCCCCCGATAGTAGTATCTGCAATGACCACCTCCACGGGCAGCCCGTTCGGATGGCGCAAATTACCGGTTAATAACTGAGCAGCCCTCCTGGCCATGCCCATGGTTTGCTCTTCCAAAGACTCCCTCACTCCTTTTCGGCGACCGTCAATAACGGGACGGATACCTATTTTCGGCATGCCCCCCTGCAAACGCTTCGTTCCTTTTATTTCTTTCATGATATTTTATGAATTTAATTTGAGTTAAAATCGGTTATAAAATTACATTTTATCCAATAATAAAGAAACAGGCACTTTGTTTTTCATATGTTCTTCCTTAATCATCAATCGTAATCCCTGCCCTCCGGTAGCTTGAAAATACTCTACCCTGAACGGGACTTTTCCCTTCTTCAGCAATACTGTAGCATCTTTGGTATCAAAACCGTGCAGGCCATCGTTATCTATTACCAACTTATTACGCAGAAATAACCTGGAACCATCATCCGAAGTCAGAAAAAAAGTATATTTTCCTTTTTCAGGTATATTTAATCTTCCTGAATAAACGATACCATATCCGTTATCCCTGTGCCGGACAGCATCTGTTGAAATGCTTCTGACATATCCTTTTGTAACAGGCCTGAGGACGGAAAAATCGGGCAGGGACTTCCACACGCCTTCATAATAAACAAAAGAAGCCGCCGGAATATGATCTTGCGTGATGTTCACAAAATTCACATCTGATGTAAAACTTGCCTTTATCCCTTTTTTGTATGCCTTTGCTTTTATCTCCGCTGATTTTTTTAACAGGAATGGCTTATCAAATACAGGAGAGGACGGCACAGGAAAACTCCCATCGGTAGTATAATGGATACCGGATCCCGGCGCATTAACTGATATATAAACAGTTACAGTGTCTTTATATAAGATGGTCTGACCTGTCAACCCCCCTGCCGTACGGATCAGGGGAGCATCAGCCAGCGGAAAAGCTTTTCCTTTGATCCTGAACGTCCAGGCATAGCGACCTGGCCTGTTGTTTTCATCTGTCATCTTGTCGGGGATACGGATCTGCAGGTCCTGGTTCCGGTCAATGCGCCATTTGAGCGGAGTTACATACCCCAGCATTTGGATTATTGCATCATTGTCCGGTTCAACACTTTCCAGGGTCAGGGATGATCCGGGCCAGTCAAGCGACATGGCATAAATATAAATACCATCACCGGAAACGGTATAACGGATATTATCCCCTTCTTTATAATGCATAAATGTTTTCGTACCATAGATGGCTTCTCCGTTAATCTTAAGCCAGTTACCCATTTCCCTGAGGCGGGTAACACTGGGTCCGGGTATAATCCCCTCAGACGTAGGCCCGACATTCAACAGGTAGTTTCCTCCTTTGGATGCAATATCGATCAAATTATGTATCAGTAATTTGGAAGATTTCCAGTGATTGTCGGTTTTCTTATATCCCCATGTGTTGTTCATAGTCATACAGGTTTCCCACGAAAAATCAGATTTATTGTTCAGAATACCCTGTTCAGGCGTACCAAAATCACCAACATATCCTTCACCCTTATTCATCCCTTTCATCCCCATCCTTCCTTTTCCAACCCGGTTATTCACAATAATATCAGGCTTAATGCTTCGCACATAATTATAAAGATCTTCCCCCTCCTGTTCATTCCATTCATTGATCCACTCCCCGTCAAACCATAATATTTTGATATCCCCATATTTTGTAAGTAATTCTTTCAACTGGGGCTTCATGTATTCGTCCCTGTATCTGGGAAAACTGTCTCCATGAGCCAGCGGATTATGCCAGTCCATAATCGAATAATAAAACCCAAGATTCATACCTTCCTTTTTACAGGCTTCTGATAATTCTTTCAATACATCTTTTTTATAAGGCGTCGCATCAACAACATTGTAACGGGTTAATTTGGTGTGCCACATGCAAAAACCATCGTGGTGCTTAGCCGTGATGACAATGTATTTCATGCCCGCGTCTTTCGCGATCTTAACCCATTCATCCGCATTGAATTTTACCGGGTTAAACTCCCGGGCAAATGTTTCATACTCCTTAACCGGGATCTTTGCCGAATACATGATCCATTCAGCCGCTCCCGGCACAACTTTGCCATGATATACACCGGCAGGAACAGAATAAATACCCCAATGGATAAACATGCCAAAACGTGCATCTTTCCACCATTTCATACGCTTATTATATGCTTCGGGACTTTCATGCAGATAATCTTTCTTTTTCGGCGTGGTACAGGAAAACACGGTTACCAAAACAAGGGTTGTAAACAGAAAAAATCGAATTATTTTCATTGTTTGTTGTTTTAATGGGTTGAAATAATTTATAGGTTATAAAGTATCCGGGAATGTGATTTCATAAAACGGTTCTGAAGATTAGTTTTCAAAATCACGTATGGCTTCCAGTATATGTTTTTCGTACAGATTAGCAAATTTTATCCAGGTATGGATAAGTGTGTTCATTTCTTTCTGTACCGGATTATTAAAAGTCAGGGTTTTATAGGATAATTCCTTGAACAATCTGATCGTATCAAGCTGATAATTTACATAAACCAGTGGCAGGTTTTCCGTAAGGAAAAAAAATCTTTTCCTTTTCCCGGTCAGTGTTTTATAATCAACCAGTTTTTGTGATATGAGATAATTCAGGGAGTTGCTGACCGTACTTTTGCTTGTCTGAAAAAATGAGACAATCTCTTCAAACGTTTTATCCCCTTTTCCGGTACAGGAAAAAAAGGCAAGGATCCGGCCCTGCATAGGCGTAAAATTCATTTTTTCAAACATTTTGGCCATTTCCTCAATATGTTTTTTTAACTCATTTTCTTTATCTTTTTCCATAGGAATATGATTAATATTGGTTTATACTTCACCCCCAAATATATGGCTTTTTATTTTTGTTCACAAAATTTTGAACCAATAAAACAAGTTTTCTTTTGTGTTTTTAAACAAAACCTATACATTTACACACGCTAAATTTTTGGATCAAACCCAACTGAATTTTTATCACTATGAAAAAACCAGAAAATAACCACGGATTACGTCGCCGGGATTTTGTTAAGACTACAGCTTTAGGGGGTGCAGCTCTTACGCTGGCTCCTTCATTTTCTTACGGACGTTCCTCTTCCAAAAAGCCACAAAAAGTGGCCATTGGTTTTATTGGTGTTGGAGGCAGGGGACGGTCTCACCTCCGGAACATCATGAAGCGGGATGATGTTGTGGTTCCTGCCATTTGTGACATTGATCCGAAGGCTGTTGAGCTGGCACAGAACATAATCGTCAAATCCGGCCGGCCCAGGGCAGCAGTATATTCAGACAGTGATTATGCCTTTCTGAAAATGCTGGAACGGGATGATATAGAAGGAGTAATTATTGCTACTCCGTGGAACTGGCATACACCGATGTCAGTAGCAGCAATGAAAGCCGGAAAATATGCAGGGGTGGAAGTATCTGCCGCCACTACCCTGTCCGAATGCTGGGATCTGGTAAATACGTATGAAAAAACCGGCGTACCCACCATGATCCTGGAAAATGTATGTTACCGGCGGGATGTAATGGCTGTATTAAATATGGTTCGTCAGAATGTTTTTGGCGAGCTGACACATATGCGCTGCGGATATCGTCATGATCTGAGGGGAGTAAAATTCAACCCGGGTGTTACCTTCGGCGAAGGGGCCAAAGGTGAAGCCCGGTGGCGTACACAACATTCGCTGAAACAGAATGCCGACCTATATCCTACCCATGGAGTCGGTCCGGTAGCTACCTGGCTGAATATTAACAGGGGAAACCGTTTTCTTTATCTGACTTCACATGCAACAAAAAGCAGAGGCCTTCACCGCTATATTGTCAGGAATCCTGCCGGAGGTCCCAACCATCCCAATGCCAAACTAAAATGGAGACTGGGTGATGTGGTGTCCTCACTGATCACTACCTATAATGGTGAGATGATCCTTGTAACCCATGATACCAATTCACCTAAACCCTATTCCCTTGATTTCAGTATTCAGGGAACAAACGGACTGGCTGACTTTGATATCAACCGGCAAAGGATTTATATCGAAGATAAGAGTCCGGAACATGACCAGTGGGAAGCCATGAACGAATGGCTGACCAAATATGACCATCCCCTTTGGAAGAAATATGGTGAATATGCTGCCGGATCAGGACACGGGGGAATGGATTTCTTTGTTGATCACGCTTTCGTCGAAACGGTTAAAAGGAAGGTCGATCCGCCTCTGGATGTATATGACGCAGCCGCATGGAGCTGTATTACCCCGTTGTCTGAACGTTCCCTGGCCGAAGGAAGTGCTCCGCAATACTTCCCTGACTTTACCCGCGGTCGATGGATAAACCGAAAACCGGTATTCGCTTTGGATGATGATTATTAATGCCTTTAAGAAATATCTGAGTTTTATCTAAATAAATTTTATCTAATAAAATTAATGAAATGATTGCAGAAAGCGCTAATACGAAAAAAAATTATACCATAGCCATTAGTATAATTGGAATTTTATTTTTCATTTTCGGTTTTGTAACCTGGCTGAATGCCACATTGATCCCCTATTTGAAGACGGCCTGTGAGCTTACCACCTTCGAATCTTATCTGGTCACCTTTGCCTTTTACATCTCCTATTTTGTAATGGCATTGCCTTCATCCAAGGTATTGCAGTTCACGGGATTCAAGAAAGGGATGGCAGTAGGTCTTCTGATCATGGCAGCCGGAGCCCTGATCTTCATCCCGGCCGCTACAACACGTACTTACGCATGGTTCCTGTTGGGTTTGTTTGTACAAGGTACAGGCCTGGCCATTCTGCAGACAGCCTCCAACCCGTATGTTACCATCCTGGGCCCTATTGAGAGTGCTGCCAAGCGTATCAGCATCATGGGGGTCGCCAACAAATTTGCCGGTATCCTGAGTCCCATCATCCTGAGTTCTATACTCCTGAAAAATATTGGAAAAATTGAAGATAGTCTGACTACCCTAAGTGCTGTTAACAAGGCTGCTGCCCTGGACCAACTGGCCCACCGGGTTATTATGCCCTATATTATTATGGCTATTGTTCTTGTACTGTTGGCGTTGCTGGTACTACTCTCTCCCCTCCCCGAGGTGGAATCCGAAGAAGAGGAGGTTGGGGAAAAGGAAGTGAAAAGAACCAGTATCTTCCAGTTCCCCTATTTCTGGCTGGGTGTACTGACCCTTTTCTTCTATGTAGGGGCAGAAGTCGTTGCGGTAGATACCCAGATCATTTACGGGCGATCGCTGGGCTTTAACATTAATGTGGCCAAATATTTTTCCTCTTACACCCTGGTAGGTATGATCCTGGGTTATATATTAGGGATCATCCTGATCCCGAAACGTCTCTCTCAGCAAAATGCATTGAAATACGCAGCCCTCCTGGGCCTTCTTTTTACGGTAGGTGCTTTCACGACCAGCGGATTGACTTCCGTGTTGTTTGTGGCTGCCCTGGGGTTTGCCAATGCAGTGATGTGGCCTGCTATCTGGCCCCTGGCTATCCACGGCCTGGGCAGGTTCCTTAAGCTGGGCTCGGCAATCATGATCATGGCCATTGCCGGTGGCGCTTTGATCCCCCTGTTGTACGGTTATCTGGCAGGACTGCCATATCCTCATGCCAGCACACACGCACATGCTATTCTCCTGGTTTGTTATCTGGTAATATTCTATTATGCGGCCGCAGGCCATAAGGTGGGTAAAAAACATTGATTCCGGTTTTAAAGAATTACTATGAAAGCAGATTTGTCTGACATATACAGTCATTTTAAAACCCGTGGCACTTTCAGGGAAGCTTTCCCTTTCGGCTCAGGCCACATTCATGATACGTTCAAGGTAGTTACCAAAGAAGACAACCTTCCCGATTATATTCTGCAACGTATTAATACCCATATCTTCACAGATGTAGATACGCTACAACATAATATTTATCAGGTCACTACCTACATCCGAAAGAAATTGGAAAAATTTCCCGGCTCTGATCCTGACAGAGAAACCCTGACAATCATTCCTTCAATAGATAATATGTTGTATTTCAAGGATAAAGAAGGTAGTTTCTGGCGTATGTACCTGTTTATTGAACGGCATAAAAGCTATGATCGTGTTGAAACACCCGAACAAGCCTATCAGGGAGGGAAGGCTATTGGCCGTTTTGAGACACTTATATCCGGACTGGATCCGAAACTCATCCATGAAGTACTGCCGGGCTTTCATGATATGGAGCTGAGACTGAATAATTTTTTCCATGTGCTGAAAAAAGATCCTGTAAACAGGGTCTCGGAAGTATCCGAAGATATCCGGTTTGTACAGGAACGCGCTGAAGAAATGAAAACCATCCTGTTGTTGGGTAAAGAGGGGAAAATTCCTCTTCGCATTACCCATAATGACACAAAATTCAATAATGTGCTCCTGGATGAAAATGACAAGAGCCTTTGTGTAATCGACCTGGATACTGTTATGCCGGGCTATATTCACTACGACTTCGGGGATGCTATCCGTACTTCGACCAACTCAACTTTCGAAGACGAAAAAGATCTTGATAAGGTTTTCGTCCGGATGGACCTGTTCGAAGCTTTCACCAAAGGTTTTCTGGAAGAAACACATAGTGAGCTTTCCGCTACCGAAAAAAAGTATCTTGCTTTCTCGGCCCGTATGATGACTTTTATTATAGGACTCAGATTTCTTACAGATTACCTGGATGGTGATCATTATTTTAAGATCCATCACCCCGGACATAATCTCGAACGGGCCAGGGTACAATTCAGGCTGGTAAAAAGTATGGAAGATCACGCAAAAGAGATGGAAGAAATTGTCCGGAGATTATCCTGATCCTGAAATCAGGAATAATACTCCAGATACCATTCGGTAAAACGTTTTATCCCTTGTTCTACCGTTGTTTGCGGTTGATAGCCTGTAAGCTCTCTGAGGGCTGACACATCGGCCCAGGTGGCCGGCACATCACCCGGCTGTATAGGCATCTTATGCAGGATGGCTTTCTTTCCAAGTGATCCTTCCAGCGCTTTTACAAAATCCATAAGTTTTACCGGATGGCTGTTGCCGATATTCAATATTCTGTAAGGAGCCGAAGAAGTGGAGGGATCAGGATGGAGGGCATCCCAACGGTCAGAAGGTTCCGGTGGCAATGCCAAAACAGCAGTGATCCCGTTTACAATATCATCCACATACGTAAAATCCCTCTCCATCTCACCATAGTTATATATATCAATGGGTTTCCCGGCAAGGATATTCCTTGTAAACAGGAAAAGGGCCATATCAGGCCTGCCCCACGGGCCATAAACCGTAAAAAAACGTAATCCTGTTACCGGCAATCCAAAAAGGGAAGAATAGGTATGCGCCATCATTTCATTGGATTTTTTGGTAGCAGCATACAAACTAACCGGATGATCCACGGGATGTTTTTCGGAAAAGGGCATAGACTTATTCAGGCCATAAACACTGGAGCTGCTGGCATATACAAGATGACCGACAGGATAATGGCGACAGGCTTCCAGAATAGACAAAAATCCATAAATATTGCTGTCCAGGTAAACGTCAGGATGGGTCAGACTGTATCTCACACCGGCCTGTGCAGCCAGGTGAATGACCCTGTCGGGTCTCTCACGCTCAAATAGTTGCATGACAGCCTCCCGGTCCTCCAGGTTCATCCGGTAAAACCGGTAACCCGTCAGAGTAACACTCTGCACCGGGACATTCCATGGAAGTTCTGCCATTTCTATTCCAGTAACACGTAACCGCCCGTACTTAAGGTTGATATCATAATAATCATTGATCTGGTCCAAGCCAATGACCTCGTGTCTTTCTTCCAGAAGCTTTCTTACAAGATGAAATCCGATAAAACCTGCCGTACCTGTAACCAGTATCTTCATTATGCAAGCATTACAAATTTTCTGTAATCTCTTTACAGATGAATTCAGCCGTATGTCCATCCCCATAGAATTCCGGAAAAGAGAGGTTCCGTTTTTCCCGGTATGTCTCAAAAGCCTGTATGATCTTATCCCTGTCAGCATCTACCAGTGTGGCAGTACCATTATCAACCAGCTCGACCCATTCGGTTTCGGGACGGAAAACCAGACAAGCCTTTTTGAAAAAATGAGATTCTTTCTGCACTCCTCCCGAGTCAGTCATAACAATACTCGCGTACTTTTCCAAAAGGATCATCTCCAAAAAAGACACCGGTGAAATAATCTTCATCAGGGGCTCCCTGCTAATCTTCGCAGATAATGCATGAGGCAGGAAAGTCATGGATTTGACAGCCCGGGGATGCAATGGCAGGATCAGAGGAATTTTGTATTTATTTGCAATAATCAGTAACGCCTCAAAAATTGATGCGAGACGTTGCGGATCATCGGTATTATGATCACGGTGAATGGTTACCAGAACAAATTCATCTTTTTTTATCCCGAGTTTATCCGGTAAATTTTTCTTTTTTTCTGCTATCTTACCAAAGAAGAGACTGTTATCATACATAATATCCCCGGAATGATAGATTTTAGGATTGTTAATATGATAAGGAGGCGTGTTTTCGGGGGCAAATCCTTCACGGATCAGGTTTTTGAAGCCGGTAATAGTGGGTGAAAACAACAGGGTGGAAACGTGATCACAAGTAATCCGGTTGATCTCTTCCGGCATGTTTTTATTAAAGCTGCGCATGCCTGCTTCTATATGTACCACCGGAATATGCATTTTTGCCGCAGCCAGACTGCCGGCAAGGGTCGAATTGGTATCTCCGTACAGAATAACCACATCGGGACCCACCTCCGACAGGGTGTCCTCAATACGGGCTATCATATTACCAGTCTGATGACCGTGAGTGCCTGAACCTACGTGCAGATTGATATCCGGCAACGGAATGTTCAGTTCTTCAAAGAACACCCTGGAAAGCCCGTGGTCGTAATGCTGGCCCGTATGGACAACAACCTCTTCGATCTGATCCTTAAAAGACCCGGTTATGGCCCGGCTGATCGCCGAAGCCTTGATGATCTGAGGTCTTGCACCTACCAGATTAATAACCTTTAACATATCGGTTCAGGTTGGTGAAATATGAGGAAGGGTGCAAACTCTTTATTTGGCATAGTTTATGGCTCTGGTTTCTCTTATTACGGTTATTTTCACCTGACCGGGATAGGTCATTTCATCCTGTATTTTACGGGCAATTTCGTAAGATAATTTTTCAGCATCCTGATCCGAAACCTGATCAGCTCCGACAATAACCCTCAATTCCCTGCCTGCCTGGATGGCATAGGTTTTCGTTACGCCCGGATATTCCAGCGCCAGTTCTTCCAAGTCTTTCAGCCGTTTAATATACGACTCCACCACTTCTCTTCTGGCACCAGGCCTTGCCCCTGAGATAGCATCACATACCTGCACAATGGGAGCCAACAGGGTGGTCATTTCCACTTCGTCATGATGGGCCCCGATGGCATTGCATACTTCCGGTTTCTCCTTGTATTTTTCAGCCAGTTTCATCCCCAGGATGGCATGTGGCAACTCCGGTTCATCATCAGGCACCTTACCAATATCATGCAACAATCCGGCACGCTTGGCCAACTTTGGGTTCAATCCCAGTTCGGAGGCCATAATAGCGCTCAGGTTGGCTACTTCCCTTGAATGCTGTAACAGGTTTTGTCCATAGGATGACCGGTATTTCATTTTCCCGACCAGGCGTATCAACTCGGGATGTAATCCATGGATCCCCAGATCGATGGCTGTTCGTTTTCCGACTTCGATGATCTCTTCTTCAATTTGTTTGGCCGTTTTGCCAACCACTTCCTCTATTCTTGCCGGATGGATCCTTCCGTCGGTAACGAGCTGATGCAATGCCAGGCGGGCTATTTCACGGCGTACGGGATCAAAACAGGAAAGCAAAATAGCCTCCGGGGTATCATCCACAATAATCTCCACACCGGTAGCAGCTTCCAGTGCCCTGATGTTACGTCCTTCCCGTCCGATGATCCGCCCTTTTATCTCATCCGATTCGATATTGAATACAGTCACGGCATTTTCAATGGTTGTCTCCGAAGCAACCCGCTGAATAGTCTGTACTACGATTCGTTTGGCCTCCTTGTTGGCCGTCATTTTGGCTTCGTCCACAATCTCATTGATATAGGACATGGCCTCTGTTTTGGCTTCGTCCCTGAGGGACGAAATTAATTGTGCCTTTGCCTCTTCAGCCGAGAGACCGGAAATAGTCTCCAACTGTTCCACCTGACGTTTATGCAATTTGGTCAGTTCTTCATTTTTCTTCTCGACCAGGTGCAACTGGTTGGTGATATTGTTCCGGATGGCCTCCAGTTCCTTTTCCTTTCTTTGATTTTCTTCTATCTTCTGATTCAGTATCGTTTCCTTTTGTTTGAAACGTTGCTCCGCTGCAGCCAGCTTATTGTTTTTTTCATTAATATACTTTTCATGTTCTGCCTTTAATTGCAGAAATTTTTCTTTGGCCTGAAGGATCTTATCCTTCTTTATCACCTCTGCTTCTGTCTGGGCTTCCGAGATAATGTTTCTTTGTTTATTTTTCAGTGCCTTAATAAAAAAAACATAAGCCAGTCCTCCTCCTGCCAGGAAGGCTGCAACAGTAATAATCTCAAACAATAATAATGATATCTGTGTTAATAAAATCATAGCTATGCATTTTAATCATATTCAACAAAAAAAGCCCGCCAATTTCTATAATTCCAGTAAAACCCCAATTCAACATGGGTGGAGCTGCCATAAACATTCCGACTTCCACTGCCTTCCGTAGAAGGATCCGCATGGGGCGGATTGAGGCCTGCCGTACAGTTTACGAGCGTGGCTCCAATAACAGTAGTGTTGAGTTTTCAGCAGAGTTATAGAAATTAAGCGGGCCAACTTAATTTTTTAATATGTAAAAGAACGTTTATTCCTTATTCAGATATTCTTCCAGTTCCTTGTTCAGTTCCTGAATATCTTCCAACAGGGGAGATATATCAGCATTTTTTTCACAATCGATCAATTTAACAACATACTGCAGTGCTGCCATAGCCAAAAAATCCTGTGAATCCTTATCTGCATAACGCTGCTTATACTGCAGCACCTTTTCATTGATCATTCTGGCAGCCTTGCGAATCTTTTCCTCATCCAAACGGTCAATCTTCAGAGGATAATATCTGTCAGCAACATTTACCCTTATTGTAAACTTTTCGTCCATAACTCCTTTACTCAACACACTTATCTAACGGTTCATCAGGCCAATACACCTGTCCAGATCCCGTATGATCACATTTATTTTATCCCTGGCCCCTTCATTACCCGGACTAACGCCCGAAATTGATTTGGCCAGCTTTAATGTTTCATATTTTGTTTCCAAATTCTTTAATGCCATTTCCTTTTGTCTGATCAATTCTTCCTTTTCTTTTAGTTTCTCCTTCAATTCATCGTTTTCTGTACCATACCGCTGCAACAAGGTAATCATTTTTCTCATCTTGTCCTTCAGGTCAGATAAGATTTCGTCTGCAGTCATAGCAACTTATTTTTATACAAAATTAATATTGCTGGCGGAAATACAAAAAAAACAGGCACCTATTTTATATACATGGTAATAAATTTTTAGTTTTGCGCCCTTAAAGTCTTTCTTATGAAGAAAAACAGAAAAGTTTGGATTTTTGTTACGGTTTTTTCTTTTTTTTCCGCCCTTTCCACCCGGGCCCAAAAACAAGATCTGTATTTTACCTCCCCGGTACACTTTACTATCTATCTTTCTTCAAATTTCGGAGAGATAAGACCCGATCATTTCCATTCGGGTATCGATATCAAAACCAACGGAAGAACAGGAGAAAAGATCTATGCCATTGCACAAGGATATATTTCTAGAATAAAAGTGGCCGTTTCAGGCTTCGGACATGCCATATACATTACACACCCCAATGGTTATACTTCAGTATATGCCCATCTGAGCCGGTTTACGGATGACGTGGCCGCTTATGTCAGAGATGAGCAATATAAACAGAAAAGTTTTACGGTAGATGTGTTTCCTCCAGCCGGCCTTTTCAGGATCAGTAAGGGCCAACTGATTGGCTTATCAGGGAATACCGGCAATTCTTTCGGACCTCATTTGCACTTTGAGATCAGGGAAACCCGGAAAGAAGCCCCGGTCAATCCCCTGAAATTCGGTTTTCCGGTAAAGGATACCATTGCCCCTAAAATCTACCGGCTGTACCTGTATCCTGAGAACCACACTACCCTGATCAACAATAAATACAAAAAACAGATCTTCAGGCCCCTTCTGACAGGCTATCATCAATATACACTGAGAGATTCACTTATTCGTATAACCGGCCCGTTCTCCCTGGGACTGGAAGCCCAGGATTATATGAACGGATCCCATAGCCGGTGCGGTATCTATTCCTTCGATGTCCGTATTGACCAACAAAGGTTTTTCTACTACACCATGGATGAATTCACCTATGGAGAAACACGCTATATCAATAGTTATATCGATTACAGGGAAAAGGTAAAAAACGACAGAAATGTGATCAGAACAGTTATATTACCCAATAATCGTCTGGATATTTACAGAAAAGTGATCAATAAAGGAATTGTTGATCTGCCGGATGAAAAACTGCATCGAATAGATTTTATCATATCAGATATACATGGAAATACCTCAGATCTGCATTTTTATGTGGTGAGGACAGAGAAACCGGTTACACTGACAACATTACCTGAGGAAAATAATTACCTGTCCGTGATGTCCTGGGACCGGGATAATTATTATTCTTTTGACGGCTTCAGGGTTTTTATTCCCAGAGGAGCTTTGTATGACACCCTGGCATTTACCATGAACATCAAAGCGGCTCTCCCCTACTCTTTTTCTCCGCGTTATAGTATCCAGGATCCCTATACCCCCCTGCAAAAAAAATATACGGTCTGGATCACCCCGGATTATCTGCCCAAAGGAGATCCCAAAAAACTGTTAATTGCTGAAGTCAGCCAACCTTCTCATCCGAAACCTGCCGGAGGCGAATGGACCGGTAAAGCTGTCAGGGGAGACCTGTCACGATTCGGCACCTATACCCTGTTGATCGATACGATCCCTCCCAGGATCACCCCGGTTTTCGATGCATCCCTGAAAAACTTCCAAAGTTTGCGGTTCATCCGGTTCACCATCGGGGATAACCTTTCCGGTATTGATTCATATAACGGATATATAGACGGGAAATGGGTCCTTTTTGAATACGAACCCAAAAGAAAAATGCTCACTTACCGTTTTGATAAAAAACGACTGAATGCACAACAACAACACCATCTCAGACTTGTAGTCACGGATAAAAGGAATAATACAACTACCTGGGAAAAGGATTTTTACTGGTAATGTGGGAGCTGAGTCCTCTACTCATTATACTTATACTGCACCCTGAGCCATCATTGGAACAATTCTGTTAGCTCCTCTTTACCGAGTTGTTTCAATAACGATTCTTCCGTCTCCAGGATATCAGCCGCCAGGCGGGCTTTCTTCTGCTGGTACTGCATGATCTTTTCCTCAATACTATCCCTGCTGATGATCTTATACACCATCACTTTACGGGTCTGTCCAATACGATGTGTACGGTCAATGGCCTGTTGTTCCACTGCCGGATTCCACCAGGGATCCAGGATCATGACATAATCAGCCGCTATCAGGTTCAAACCGAAACCTCCGGCCATCACCGAAACCAAAAAGACCGAAATGTTCTCATCTTCCTGAAATCTTTTCACCATTTCCTTCCTCATTTTCTGTGAGGTGCCACCTGTCAACATAACATAGGGAATACCCTCTTCCTTCAGTTGTGTCTCATAGACCCGAAGCACTTTCACAAAAGATGAGAAAACCAGGATCTTATGTTTTTCGCTGGTTATCGTCCGGATCATCTCGATAACCTCCTCAAACTTTCCGGAATCTCCCAAATAGTTTTTATCCACAAGCACCGGATGATTGGCAGCCAACCGCAACCGTGTCAATCCCTGTAAAACGGGGATCATCAATTTGGAAGATCTTCCTTCATTGATCAGCTTTAGCACCGCATTACGCACCTTCGACTTCTCTTCCTCATAGAAACGGGACTGGTCCGCACTCATTTCCGTATAGATACGCTGCACAGAAATATCCGGCAGATCAGTGGCTACCTCCTGCTTGGTTCGCCGTAAAAGGAAAGGCTGTATCATCAAACGCAACTTATTCAGAGCCTTTTTATCCTGCTGCTTTTCAATGGGGATAACAAACTTTTCCTGAAAAAAACGGAAACTTCCCAACAGTCCGGGATTAATAAACTCCATTTGCGCCCACAGATCAGTCAGTGAATTTTCCACAGGGGTCCCTGTCAATACCATCCTCTGTTCTCCACGTAACCGGATAACTGCCTTAAAGATCATCGAATCCGGATTTTTGATATAACGACTCTCATCCAGGATCACCAGATCAAACGGAATGCGTACAAACAGGTCAATATCTTTACGTAATAATCCATAGGTAACCAGTACCACATCATACATGTCGAAATAATCGAAATAATGCTCCCTGCCGGAACCAGCATATACCAATATGCGCAAACCTGGAGCAAACCGGTTGATCTCCTCCACCCAGTTAAAAACCAGCGACTTGGGTACAACAACCAGAGAAACAGCCCCTTTCTCCGTTTCACCTTCTGCAGGCTCACTGATTCCGTCAAACAAACTTAGCTGCACTGCTTCTCCTGCTTTCCTGTTGGAAGTATAAGTAAAGGAATATTCCTTTTTCTTTTCCCCTTGTTCGCTGATCTTCTGAATAAGAGCAATGGACTGAATGGTTTTTCCCAATCCCATATCATCGGCAAGGCAGCCTCCAAATCCATGTTTTCGCAGGTTCATCATCCACCCGTAACCTATCCGTTGATAAGGCCGCATTTCCGCCCTGAAATCCTCAGGCAGCGGATAGGCCTTACCGCCTGTTTCCAGCATAGCTGAAATACGCTGACGGATCTCCCTGTCATTCTCCAGCCCCTGTTTTTTTTCCAATAGTGGCAAATGATGCTTTCTGACATGGATCTCCTCCCCGTCCACTTCCCCAAACTGCAACAGATCCTCATATTCGGCAAACCACTCTTCCGGAATGACAGCTATCGATCCATCAGGTAATTCATATTCACGAATCCCATTCAGTATATGATCTTTTAAACGGATGAAAGGGATCCGGTAAGACCCGAACCGAACTTCTGCATGCAACCCGATCCAATCCAGCAAGCCGTCTTTTCGGTGATGAGCCTTACTTTTTATTTCAATATTTATAGTATCCAGCAAATATTTCTTATCTGTTTTCCGGTGGAGAATAAATCCTGCCTTTTTCAATTCATCCCGTTTCCGGTTGATAAAATTGATCATCTTATACTGTTGTCCGGCCGGATCCCCGGATTCCTTGCCAGGAAGGAATATACCGGGCATATCTTCAACAAAGCCCAATTCCTTCAACCGCTCCACCGATCGATTCTCCAGACCACGGTCTCTGAAAATCCTGGTAAAACTGAAATTGCCATTCTTTTCCTCCAGGGTAACAAATACTTCCTGATTCCGGTTTATGCTTATCTGCAAGCCACCATACCTGAATAACAAAACCAGTACCAATAATCCCTTCATGCCCGGTTCGAGTGTCAATTCAGGTACCGGAGCCGGATGTCTTTCGGAAATATCAAAACCACTCACTTCTGTTTCGTAATGCATCAGAGCTTCACGAATAAATGTCTGATAATACTTTTTCTCCAGTTTAACCGGTATGTGAATACGTTCTTTTGTGAAAAAGGGCTGCAGCTTTTTCCCTTCTATATTCTCCAACAGGTATAACCGGCCTTCCATTATCAATACACAGGGTTTATTGACCAGGATAATATGTTTCCTGTCTTTCAGTATCACTCTTTCGCCCTCCCTTTTCAAAGAGATAAAATATTCTGTTCCCTCCTCCCTTTTATGAAAATGAAATATTGCGAATAGATCACTCTGATTAATAACAACTCTGTCTTCGTGATATATCCCGGGAGAAGAAGTTTCATGAAGAAATATCTCAATATCAGTGTTTTTCAATAACCTTACTATCTCAACAAGCCGCTTCTCAATATAGGGCCGGATAAACTGATCTATACGTTTTTGTTCGAGGGTGCGGAAAAACTCCTTCAGGTTGATCCGGGGGTCTTTATGAAATAATTTCTTTACCACCCGGTCATCATATTCACCGGTGATCCGGATGATCTTCCTGTATATTTCAGGCAACCGGTCGGCCTCCGCATCGGGATGACCCGGCAGAATACGCCGGCTTATAGTATATTTTTCTTCCTTTTTCTCATGGATAACAAAATAAGGAATAAAGATATACCCGAAAAATTTGTGTTTTTTTATCAGCAGGACAAACCGCTCCATAAGCAATTACTTATCATCTTTTAAAAAGCCGGTCCGGTAAAAGGAAGCCTGCGACAACTGATTCATTCTCCGTGAAGCCCGTATCCATAACCACACGATATAGGGAACAAAAAGCAATAAGAGCAACTGATTCTGTGACATGAGGGAAAAATCATAGAATCCGTGAAAGAGCACAGGATAAAATAAGGCAAGAAAGATCTGCCGGTTGCGTTCGGCAGGATAAAACTTCGCCAGTCCCAGATGATACCCCATGATAATACCGAAAAGAGCATGAGCCGGAACAGCGGTAAAAGCGCGGGTAACTGCTACATTAAAACCACCCTGAGAAACATACAGAATATTCTCTATACCGGCAAAACCCATAGCAATAAAGACCGCATAGACTATACCATCAAACTTTTCATTAAAATTCGTATTCTTCCAGATGATCAGGAAAAAAGCCAGGAACTTGAACCCCTCTTCGGTGAGCCCCGCCACAACAAAAGAGAGCCAGGCAACGGAGAAAACAGAAGGCATGTTCTGGGCCGGCAAAGCAAGAAACTTCTCTACAAACACTACCGGCAGGGGCAATATAGCCCCTACAAGCAACGCTTTCAACACCATCGAAAGCGGTTCTTTTTCATATTTATCCCGGAAATAAACGTATAAAAGAATAATAAAAACAGGAGCCAGCGATACAAATAATAGATTCATGCCGTATTATTAATGAGGATAATACGGATATACCCCCTGGTACGGAGGAACATTCACAGGATAAAAAGGACTGTAAACCGAAGGTTCGGAATACCGGAACTCGGCACCGAAAAAGAGATGGTCTGAAATCCGGTAGTTCAATCTCAAAGAATAACTGTCAGGTACATAGTTCCGGTAAAAAGGAGAAATATTGAGATTACGATAATAATTCCGGTTCAGGTTTTTCACCACCGTACCCGTAAGGGAAAGATTGGGCCGGATAAAATAGGTCCCCTGTCCGAATAATACCATATTCGTGTTCTGCGGACCAAAAGCGGCATCCTCATGATCGGCAGGATAAGAACCATTTACAGGAAAAGAATGTTGTAGCATAATCCCTCCTGAGAGATAAAATTTCGGAGAGACAGAATAGCTGAACGTAGGAGCCACCCATGAAGAAAAACCCTTAAACCATCCCGAAGACATATAGCTTGTCCCCACGTTGATCCCGTAACGGATACCCGGTTCCTTGTCATTCTTTTGCTTTTGCTGATTGTCAAGATAATATTTCTCCGGACCGGGTGCCGGGAAATAATAGGCATTCGGATAATGCGGATAGAATAATTGAGCCTTCACTCCGGTAACCAGCAAAAAAGCAACGGCTATTAATATTATTTTTTTCATACCCGGTCGTTTCATACGACAAAAATAAATAATTTTATGATACGATGGTAATACGATGGTAATACGATGGTCATTCGATGGTCATTAGGCTGCTGTGCAGCCGAAATTAGCTCGCTAACGCTCGCGAAATTGGCGCCTGCGGCGCGTAATTATGTTGAAATTAGCTTCCGTTGATCGCGAAATTAAGTGGAAATTAGTTCGCTGCGCTCACGAAATTAAGTTGTAATTAATTTGTTGCATATCGGGATTAAATCTCTCAACTCCTCAACTCCTCAACTTATCAACCTATCAACTTATCAACCTATCAACCTATCAACCTATCAACTACTGTACCTTCCTAAAAGCTCCATCTGAATTTCACCCACAGCTCATCCCCCAGCTCCCACCAACGGCTGACGACAGCCCGGGCAAAATCGTTGGAGTAACGGGTGAGATACTTACGTGCCTCCTGTGTAGGCATGCCTTTCATTGTATTTTCACGGTCCTGGCTCAAAAGCTGTAATGCCCTGGACTCGATATAATCCACTTCATCAAAAGCCTTGTCTTCATATTCCTTCACCACAGGTTCAATGATCTTTTTGCCTTCGCCCCATTTTACAAGGGCCAGGCGGTTGGCACGCCGGAAGGCCCACAAGGCGGATTCCCGGCTGAAGTGGTCCTCACCTCCCAGGCGGAAACTGGTTGGTACACTCAGATTACCGGCATAAATGGGTATCCGTGCACCCAGTCTGGGTATGTCCAGACCAAACCACATCCTGCCTCCCACTTCATCCGGCAGCCAGTCACGCAACTGCACCACCCACGAATAGGCACAATATTGTACTGAGATAGGCCGGTCGCGCTTTACCACCCCTGGTTTCAGGGCATTCAGCAAAGCTCTTTTGTCACGTGAAAGCCACGGATGAGCAGCGGGACTGATAACAGTATCCGTAACCATCTCTCCTTCTTTGTTCTTGTGCCGAACAGGCACCTTCAGATTGCGTATCATTTCCCACCGGGTTCCGTCGTAGGTGGTGCGATATAACTCCAACACCTTCCGTACATCCACCTTTTTATCGGGTTTGACGGAAAAGGGAAGCTCATCCGCATCATAACTTAAATGCAACGAAGGTGCCAGGGTACTGAACACAAAATATTCCCGTATGGAAAAAGGCTTTTTGGTGTTGCCATAGGCTTTCCAGAACTTAAACGGTTTTTTCCCATTCCAGAGTTTCATCTTTTTAGCCACCTTAAACACATTTTCCGAAGCCATGAAATGATCGGGATCTTTCAGGTTGATCTCTCCGATCCTGGAAATATTGGCAGCAATACCTACGTGATCATCAGGGATACGTTCTGCAGCCCACACCCCTCCTATCCTGTCCGGTCCTTCCCCCACGATCTCCATCTGCCACACTTCTTTGGGATCAGCCAGCGTGATGCATTCTCCGTAATCTCCATAACCATATTTTTTGATCAGATCACCGATCAGCCGGATAGCATCCCGGGCGTTGGTACAACGCTCCAGCGCAACACGTTCCAGCTCCTCGATCAGGAACATACCTTTGGGATTGTGTAATGACCGCAATCCACCGAATGTTGTCTCCCCAATAGCCAGTTGTTTTTCATTCATGCTGGGGTAGGCTGTGTTGAAGTAAGCAAAGGTTTTGGCTGCTTCCGGTATCTCTCCCACCTTTTTCACCCCTTCGCGGCTCCAGGCCGACGAGGTATGCAATGTTCCTTTATAAACAGGATGCATTTCCCCTTTTTTATGCTCTTTGGCCGGAACAAAATCCACCCAGGTGCGGTACCAGGCATCACAGGTATGGCTGGTCATAACCGAGCCGTCCGTGCTGGCCTTCTTCCCCACCATGATGCTGGTGCAGCTTTCGGAGTACTCCGGATCGCCATCCGTCAATAGGTCCTGTGCCCACCCGGCAGAGAAAAGTGAAAACAAAAATATCCCGCTGATAATTATCCGTTTTTTCATAACACAGAAGTTTTTTTGATTGGGGATGAAGATATAAAATTTTCTGCTTACTGTCCCTCACTCCAACTGATGCTTGTTTCAAGTTCCTGGTTCATGGTTCAAAAGATTGCAAGGATTATATTATCTCAAATCATAAATCATTGTTATTTGCTCGATATTCTTAAGCTTCTTCCTCCGGGGTCTTTATCTCTCGCAGAT
>WFSC01000406.1 GCA_015486185.1 Bacteroidales bacterium
CTAAGGTTTTTTCTATTTCAGGAACCCCGGGCTTAAGCCCGGGGTTAGTCATACCTTATTACTGAATAGGGGTTTTAACCCCTTCTCCAGCCCTTCCCCTTCCTTGGGCACCGAAGCCTTTTAACCACCGGAAGTTTACCAAAGGTGGTGGCGATAGCATAAAATAGTTTATTTTTATCCCTACAAATCGACATAGAATCAAAATAATAAAATATGAATTTGTTTACGGTATATATATCCAATTTTAAAATTGACGGAGGGGCCATGTTTGGTGTGGTTCCCAAGGCGTTATGGCAAAAGGTCTATCCGGCAGATGAAAATAATCTGTGTAATTGGGCTCTGCGCTCGTTATTGATCGAAACAGGGGGGCGGCTGATCCTTATCGATAACGGATATGGGGATAAGCAGGATGAGAAGTTTTTCAAATATGTTTACCTGAACGGCGGAGACGGGCTGGAGGGCGGATTACGGAAGGCAGGATATGGTCCGGAGGATATCACCGACATGGTGCTGACCCATCTGCATGCCGATCATTGCGGTGGCGGAATACGTTATAGCAGGGACCGTACCGGTTTTGAAACAGTTTTCCCCAATGCTACGTATTGGATCAGCCGGTCACACTGGGAATGGGCCACCCATCCCAATCTGCGGGAAAAGGATGCTTTTCTTGAAGAAAACATTTTACCTATGCAGGAAAGCGGACAACTACAACTTATTGATAATGAGCTGGAGCTGGCACCAGGGGTTGAATTGCGCATTTACAACGGGCATACACGCGGACAGCTTATTCCTTTTATTCATTACAATGGGCATACCCTTGTGTTCACGGCCGATCTGATCCCTTCGGTGGCCCACCTGCCCCTGGTGTGGAATATGAGTTATGATGTTGAGCCCCTGGTAACGATCAGGGAGAAAGAAACCTTTCTGCAAGAGGCCTTTGAGAATAATTATGTACTTTTTTTTGAGCATGACCTGTATCATGAATGTTGCACCTTAAAAGCTACCCCGAAAGGATACCGGGCAGGGGAAGAGCTCACACTGGATGAGTTTTTAAAGAGAAGTCCGGAGAATGACGGATAAGGTTAAATCACAGATAATTCCAGAAAAGCAGGAGTTTTCCGTAGCAGCAGATAAACAGGAGTATGGAAAATGTAATATCGGCTGTCAGTAATTTTTTTACAGGGATAAGATTACAGCGCAGGGAAAAGAAAGCACCCAGCCGGGAGATCAGTTGAAGGAGAAGGAAGAGAAATATTCTGATGCCGTAAGGGTTCCAGTTACGGGCTTCTTTCAGGTTCCCTCTGACAATGGCTGAGAAACTGTGTGATAGTCCGGTGGTGGGGGACATGCCCGTCATATACCGGTTATAATAGGAAGGGACAGGATAGTTGCCGGATCCCGGAGAATAGACGAAAGCATACGCGAAAATCGCCAGGATAAGGATTGTAAAGATTATATTTATGGTCTGGTACGACCTGTGCTGGTATTGATCAGATTTCAAAACACAGGATTATAGTTTTTATTTTCTGATAACAGTATCTTTTTTGATCGTCTTTACCTTTATGGTCAGAGAATCAGAATTTCCTTCCAGTTCTTCGAGCTTTTTCACCAGGCTATCCTGGGTTGAGCTGTAAGTCTTTTTTATAGTAATGGTATAGGTACCGTTATCCATATTTTTATCTATTTCATGGTCGATTTTTTTGTCGAGATCATCAAACCCCTTGACGAAATCGTTCAGGTCGAAAACATTCCGGAAGTTTCTGAAAAGGGTATTGGTCATCATTGCCGGAGCAGAAAAGGCCATAACCCACAGGGTGGATACGGCAGTTCCCAAGGAGGACAAAACCAATGCTACAATGATCAGGGCTTTGGCCCCGTTATTTTGACCTGCCTGTACGAGGGCAACCACGGCAAAGATAATGCCCAGAATACCCGGTACCAGGGCCAGTACGCCGATACACGGAATAGGAGCAGTGATGATGGCGAGAATGCCCAATACCAAGGCAGCAATGCCAAAACCTTGTCCTGCATTTGTCTGTGTTTTTGTTTCCATCATTTGTTGATTTTATCAGGATTGATTTTTATTGAATTTCTTTGAATGGATAACCTTGCACAATTCTTTGAATTCCTCTTCCATGCTTCCATGAGGTGTTTCAATGATTCTCCCTACCTCTTTTCCGTACAATGTGAAGATAAAAGTAGGTACCCTTTCGATGTGCAAGCCTGTGAGATCTATTCCCGGGGCTGTTTTGTCGCGATCGACATAAATGATCTTTATATGGTCATCCGGTATGTTCAGGATATCTGCAACTTTGAAGAACCTGGGGACCTCCCTCCGGCTGTCCGGACACCAGGTTCCCAGTACGATGGTAATATTCATGTCTGATAAATGGGTTCCTTTCAATGTTTTCAGCAGACTGTCGTCAGGCTGATATGCATTGTATTCTTTTTCAAACCATTGACTAAAAGGTTGCTGTTCCATCCCTTCCCTGTTGCCGTAACCGATCAGGATCTCCCGGTTGACTTTTTCAGAAAAAATGCGTTGGTTTAATTTCCTGGTCTGAGCTATAACCGGCAGGGAAAACATGGTGATCATCAGAATGGATAAGAATCCGGTGAGAAATTTTTTTTTCATGAATATAATTGCATATGTTTTAACGAAATAAATATACAAAAAACTATAGTTAAAGAATAAAATATTCCTAATACTTTACTTAAAGACGAGGTATGGGAAAGAACGTTGCATCGAGGAAATACGAAAAATTTAAGGTAAGGCGTAATAAAAAATTTGAAATAATAAACGCGGGTACTTTTTTATGTGTTTTTTTCTTTTTCCAGCAGGATATTAAGTATTTTGACAGCCGTATCTGTTACGGAGCTTCCTGGGCCAAAGACGGCTACTACGCCCAGGCGGTGAAGGTAGGAATGATCCTGCCGGGGGATTATCCCGCCTGCCACCACCATGATATCTTCGCGGCCGAGGTTTCGTAGTTCTTCTGTCACCTGTTGGATCAGGGTCTTGTGACCGCCGGCCAGGGAAGAGATCCCCAGTACATGTACATCGTTCTCAACGGCCTGTTTGGCTGCTTCGGCAGGGGTCTGGAACAGGGGCCCTATGTCCACATCAAAACCGATATCAGCAAAGCCGGTGGAGATTACTTTGGCCCCACGGTCGTGGCCGTCCTGTCCCATTTTGGCTACCATGATACGGGGTTGCCGGCCTGTGAGGGTGGAAAATTCCCGGGTCAGCCGGCGGGCTTCAGTAAATTTTCTGTTGCTTTCCGATTCGGCCGAATAAATACCTGATACCGACTGGATAACTGCTTTGTAGCGTCCCGACACTTTTTCAATGGCCAGGGATATTTCGCCCAGTGTGGCCCTTTTTTTTGCTGCTTCTACCGACAGTTCCAGCAGGTTCCCTTCGTCACCGGCAGCAGCGCGGGTAATGGCCTCCAGGGCCTCCCTGACAGCTACCTGATCCCGTTCTTTTTTCAGTTTTTCGAGGCTTTGTATCTGGGCCTTTCGTACGGCTGTGTTATCTACTTCCAGGATATCCATGGGGTCTTGCCGGTCCTGCTTCCACCTGTTGACACCAACGATAATATCTTTCCCTGCATCGATACGGGCCTGTTTACGGGCAGCCGCTTCCTCGATGCGCATTTTTGGGATACCTTTTTCTATGGCTTTGGTCATCCCTCCCATTTCTTCTATCTCCTGTATCAGGTCCCAGGCACGATGAGCCAGGTCATGAGTCAGTCGTTCGATATACCATGAACCGCCCCAGGGATCAACAGTGCGGTGAGTTTGTGTTTCTTCCTGCAGGTAGATCTGCGTGTTGCGGGCAATACGTGCTGAGAATTCAGAAGGTAAAGCGATGGCTTCATCCAGAGCGTTGGTATGCAATGACTGGGTGTGGCCGTGGACAGCAGCCAGGGCTTCAATACAGGTACGGGCGATGTTATTGAAAGGATCCTGCTCGGTGAGACTCCAGCCCGATGTTTGCGAGTGGGTACGCAGGGCCATGGATTTGGGATTCGAGGGATTGAAGTCTTTGACAATGCGGGCCCATAAAAGACGGGCAGCACGTAATTTGGCAATCTCCATGAAATAGTTCATGCCGATACCCCAGAAAAAGGAGATACGCGGAGCAAAAGCATCAATGTCGAGGCCGGCTTTCAGACCGGTACGCAAATATTCCAGTCCGTCGGCCAGGGTATAGGCCAGTTCGATATCTGCCGTAGCGCCGGCTTCCTGCATGTGATAACCCGAGACGCTGATCGAATTAAATTTAGGCATGTGCCTGGCCGTGTAAGCAAAAATATCCCCTACAATGCGCATGGACATGTCCGGAGGATAGATATAGGTATTGCGCACCATAAACTCTTTAAGGATATCATTTTGTATGGTGCCGGAGAGTTTTTCCAACGGAACACCCTGTTCCAGTCCGGCCACGATGTAAAAGGCCATAATGGGCAAAACGGCTCCGTTCATGGTCATGGATACGGACATTTTATCCAGCGGGATCCCGTCAAAGAGGAGCTTCATATCCAGTACCGAGTCAATAGCCACCCCGGCTTTGCCAACGTCTCCTACTACCCGTTCATGGTCGGAGTCATAGCCACGGTGGGTAGCCAGATCGAAGGCCACTGAAAGTCCTTTCTGCCCTGCCGCCAGGTTGCGGCGATAAAAAGCATTGGATTCTTCGGCGGTGGAGAATCCGGCATACTGGCGAATGGTCCAGGGCCGGGTGACATACATAGTGGAATAGGGCCCCCGCAGAAAAGGAGGGATACCAGCTACAAAATCAAGGTGTTCTATATGCTCAACATCATCCGGCGTATAAAAAGACTTTACCGGGATGCCTTCGGGTGTTCGCCGGGAGGTTTCTGCAGATGATCTGCCGCTGGTACCATGCAGGTTAGATGAATCTAATAGCTCCTGCCAGTTATATTTTGTAAAATCCGGTTTCTTCATTGGATCAGGTTAAGAGCTTTTTGTAGATCACGCAAAGTTTCAGGTAGATCAACTTTTTGATGCAGGAAAAAATGTATTCCCTGTATTTTCAATGTTTCCATATTTTTCTCCGGGAGGCCGGCAATAGCCAGTATGGGTTTGTATGTCAGTTCCTTTTTCAGTTTTTCTGTCATCTCAGGATATCCTTCATCGTCCCCACACAAAACCACCAGATCCGGGTGGATACGGTTGATCTCTTTGATATGTTCACCGGGGGTGGCTCCGGGAGCTGTTTCCGTAAAGGAAAAACCTGCGCATCCGATCAGGTTGAGGACAAAATTTTCCCTGTTGTTGCGGACAGCAGGTGAGCCGAACCCCAGAAGGTAAACCACTGGTTTTTTCTGTGCCAGTTCCGTGGTCAGACGTAATGATTCTATCTCTTCACCGAGGCGCCGGATGTCAATGGGGCGGATAAGTTTCCTGCCGGGGCTCCAGGACATGCCGAGGTGATCCATGGATCCTTCATCGGTAACCCTTTCCTGCGGATTGGGGTAATGGTTGGTTCCTACGAGAATTTCTTTTCTGGCAGCAATATTCATTAAACGTTTTTCAAGCGAATCTGATAAAGCCTGCTGAATGTTTTCATTTTTTAGTGCTTTGCGATAGCCTCCCTCTTTTTCTACCTCCTGGAAAAGTTTCCAGGCTTTGTCAGCCAGTTGCCGGGTGAGTTTTTCAATATAATAAGCGCCTGCTACCGCATCGGTTACTTCATGGAGCCGGGTTTCGTTCTTCAGGATTAACTGGATGTTACGGGCCAGGCGTGCGGATGGCTCCCTGTAACCTTTCAACAGCATATCATACGGACGAACGGTCAGTGAGTTTGCTCCGCCCAGAATAGCAGACATGGATTCGGTAGTGGTTCTGAGGATATTGACATAGGGATCATACAGGGTTTTGTTGCGTAGCGCCGTAGTGGCATGAATATGAGTTGTGAGATGTTCGGGTTTTTCCGGCTCCCATGTTTTCATTACGATCGACCACAACATACGGAAGGCCCTGAGTTTGGCGATTTCCATGAAAAAATTTCCGGATACTGCAAATAAAAAAAGTATGTGATTGGCGACATTATCTATCGGAATGCCTTCTTTTGTATAATAGGAAAGATATTCATTACCTGTAGCCAAAGCATAGCCTATTTCATGTACGGCTGTACCGCCTGCATTATTGAATATATCTGCATGTACTGCCAGAGTGCGGAGGTGGGGAAAAAGTTCGCCTGCTTCTTCAAGTATTTCCCTTCCCGAGAAAAAAGTATCTTTTTCCGTAGAAGGATAATCGCCGTGAACCGTAAGAAAGCCCAGGGGATCAAAAGAGACGGCCCCGTGAAAGGAGGCAGGAGACACGCCTGCTTCCGACAGGGCTTGTTTCAATCCTGTAAATAAGGTATAAGGATGAAAGCTGTTCTCAAAAAAAACGGGTACTTTCTCCAATTCAATATTTTCGAGCAGTCCGTCCATACCAATGCATGGATCGGGTATGTCGGGATAGATAAAACCAAGTGCCTCAGCGCCGCCTTTAATGGCAAGCAAAGCCTGTTTGTTGGCTTCCTTGGGATCCTGGACTGTAATATCCTGCCCGATGATCCAGGATTGCCTGGTGTGGTAACCCCGGTGAAACGGGAATTTCCCCGGTTGCCCGTCACGTAAGGATAGATCTTTCGTGTCTTCCCGGCTATAAGCCGGCTCCACCGGGATTCCTTCAGGGCTTTCCCAGATAAGTTTTTCATAGGGACGCCCTTTCAGGTCCTGTATCATTTTGTCAATCCATTGCCGGCGTGTAACCGGTGCAAAATCCGAAAATAATTGTTTTTCCATAAAGGGAATTTGTCTCAAATTAATGGAAATTCAGGAACAACCGGGAATGATATTTATCATTGTCAATTTGCCGGCATGGAAAACAAGGATGATAGTTATATCTTAACTGATGATCTCGAAGTGACTGCCTTCTTCTTCCAGTATTTTTTCGGCTTTATTTATCTCTTCCATTGTGCCGTGGATGACGATCGTATATTTCCCTTTTTCCAGATGTTCCTCAACTTTTTCTGCATGTGCTTTTTTCAATCCCAGGGAGGTCAGAAGGGAGCCGATACCCCCGGCGATAAGACCTATGTCGAAACCGGCAATACTCCCAACGATGGCTCCTGCCCCGTACAGGAATCCGAATCCCGGAATGGTAAAAATCCCAACGCCTGTAAGTAATCCGAGAAGGATGCCTCCACCGGTCCCGACCAAAACAGGTGCTGTTTTAACTCCGTCATATGATTTAATATGGACGTGATCTTCAATGACTTCAGCTTTTCCCAACAGGGAAACCTGTTTCATGGGAAATTGTTCATCCTGTAAGGCAGCCAATGCTTTTACAGCATCTTCGTGGGTGTCATATATGGCAACTAATGATTCCA
>WFSC01000407.1 GCA_015486185.1 Bacteroidales bacterium
ATAAATAATAAAATTAAAATAATATTTGATATTTTTCTGAAAAACTGAAATATTCTTTTCTGGTTCTTGTTTTTTTGATAGAATAAGTGAAAAATACTACTAAATTTACCGGGGTTTAAGATCTTGTATGAAAAAGGATCGATCGTGGCGATTAAAAACATAAATTAAAATATCTGAATATGAAAAGGACGATGATCATCTCCCTGATGTCAGGAACCCTTTTTTTATTTTCCCTCCATATATTTGCTCAGGATGGTAGAGCCTGGCCGTCTGATTGTGATTCCCTGAAGGAACGTCCTTATCCGCAATGGTTCAAAGATGCCAAGCTGGGAATATTTATTCATTGGGGCATCTATTCGGTGCCAGCCTATGGCGGGAAAGAGTCTTATGGCGAGTGGTATCTCCGGGGTTTACAGGTCGGTGATACCATCCGGACGAACTTCATGAAAAGGGTGTACGGGAAAAACTTTACCTACCGGGATTTTGCCCCCTTGTTCAAGGCCGAGTTGTTCCGGCCGGATGAATGGGCGGAGTTGTTCAAAGAGGCAGGTGCGAAATATATTGTCATGGTCACCAAGCATCATGATGGTTATTGTCTGTGGCCCAGTAAATATGCTCCGGGGTGGAACAGTATGGACGTGGGGCCGCACCGCGATCTGGTGGGAGAGCTGGCAAAGGCCGTGCGTAAAAAAGGTCTGGTCTTCGGGGCCTATTATTCCCTGCCCGAGTGGAACAACCCCCTGCATCGCTGGTACACCGACCCGGACGATTCCATTGGCCCTTATGTGGAGCAACACATGATCCCCCAGTTTAAAGAGATGGTATCGGCTTATCGCCCCAAAGTACTGTTCGCTGATGGGGAATGGTGTAATTCTGCCAAACAATGGCATTCGGCTGAGCTGATATCCTGGTATTTCAATCTGATCGGTGATTCGGCCATAGTCAACAACCGGTGGGGAAGAGGTTGTGATATCGGCTTCCTGACCCCCGAATACAGCTCCGGGCTGAAAGCTTCCAAACGACCCTGGACAGAAGTACGTGGATTGGGCAGGTCGTTCGGACTGAACCGGAATGAACCGCTGGAAGACTATATGACACCGGGACAATTGATCCGTTTCTTTGTGACAGCCGTGGCCAACGGGGGAGGGATCATCCTGAATGTCGGACCTAAAGCTGACGGCCAGATCCCTTTGTTACAACAGGAAAGACTGAAACAACTGGGACATTGGCTGAAGATCAATGGCGAAGCGATTTATGGCTCAACGATGTGGATAAAAACAGAGGAATCCAAACAGGTGGAGCTACGAAGGGTAGATCCCCGGATAGATTTTGACTGGGTGAGGGACAGCCCGGGACAACCCGTTTCCGAAGATAATTTTACGGCAGAATGGAACGGATATCTGAGTCCACCGGAATCCGGGGTGTATCGTTTGAATGCAGATGTAGATGATGGTGTACGGGTCCGGATAGACGATCAGCCGGTTTATGAAAAAGGATTTGCTAAAGATCAAAACAAGGATAAAGGACAATCCGGGGAAATAAAACTGAAAAAAGGTAAATTGTACAGGATCAGGGTCTTTTATCAGGAGAAAAAACAAAATGCCCGTGTCCGGCTCTTCTGGATACTTCCTTCGGGGGAAAAACAGATCATCCCGGAAAGTGACCTGTTTACCCAAAAAGATCCGGGTTCGACCCACGGATTGGCAGCCGTTTACCGGTCTCTCAAACAAACAGTAGCCTATACGAAGAATCACGGCAATCTCTATGCCATTGCCCTCGAATGGCCGGGAGATTTCCTGGTGTTGCATATTCCCGAACCTTCTAAAGATACTGAAGTGACGCTACTGGGTAGAAAAGGACCCCTGCCATGGAAATATGAGAACGGGAAGATGAAGATCGATTTACGAGGGGTGAAATTTAATGAGATGCCATCATGCTATGCATGGACTTTTAGAATTGTGAATGATTGAATGATTGAATGATTGAATGATTGAATGAATGAATGATGGAATGATGG